>JAZDJM010000458.1:0-5173 GCA_043804305.1 Bacteroidota bacterium | reverse complement strand
TGTATCAAGACTTTGGTAAATCGAAAAATTGAAATTTAGTTTAGTTCCGTATTTCCCGCCCAAAAAACTTCCTTTTTTGAACGAATAAAATAAATCGTATTGTCCGCCAATTTCGCCTAAAGATTGCGTAGTGTATGGATATATATTGGCCAACGAATATTTATGTTGTTTTGTATTTGCCGGTAAATAATTAATCATCAGTTCGTTATCTGTAGCACTTCGCTCCGAACGCGTATCCATATTTTCTAATCTGCGCAGCGATAAATTCATAGCCAGGCCTTTTTGAGCAAAACCAAAATGCGTAAGTAATGCATTTCCTGAATTTAACCAGAAATAATTTAAATCGTGTGGATCGCTTTGTTTATAAACGTATTCAGTACTAAAACTGAATTTAGATGCGTTAAAATCGAAACGTACGGCATATGCATTAACTGCAGGAGATATCTGTGGATTTGCTCCGGTGTAAAGTTCATAATGATTTACGATACTAGCACCTATTTTTAGTCCATAATTTTTATCCGAATCTAAGAAATCAATCAGATCAAATTCGCCATCTAGTCCTCTGATAATCCCCTTGCTTCGCTCAAAATATTTCCTTTGTTTGCCATAAATCATTTTTAAAGTAAAATAATCAGCGGGCTTTAGTTTAATGTTAAATCCTTCTAATGAATTGTTTATGCCTAAAGCCCTGCTTTCGTAGGATCTGAAAATTAATCCGCTGCCAAATTGTTCGTAAAAATCGCCAACTGTAAAATCGATAAAATCGCTTGAGTAGCTCAAATATTTTTGACTTATCCCACTTCCGTCGTAATTGGGCGAGAAACCAACAAGTGGCGGCATATAGGCTTCGTATTGAAGGCCGACTGAAAATTTTCCGTATCCATAATTCATTGACAAATTATTATTTGAAGCAAATCGGTCTTGTGGAAGAACAATTACAATCTGATTATCGTTGTAATATCTTTGACTCGTACTTTCAAAACTTCCTGTGAAAATGCCTCCGTTTTCTGTCTGAGCAACTAATGAATTAAAAATCAAAAGAATAAAGCCGGTTGCTAAATATTTAAATGGATTCATACAGATTAATTATTTTTTTTGAACTTCAGTTAGTTTCTTGATTTCTTCAAAAAGTTCCTGCTCAGAACCCGGTAGGTAGCTGTTTTTTTGCCATACAATCTCGCCTTTGCCATTTAGTAAAAATGTGTGAGGAATATTAATTATATGAAGGGCTCGTTTTAAATTTTGGTTTTTATCCAAATAGATTTCAAAAGGCCAATCTTTGCCATACACCATTGTTTTTACTTTTGATGTAGAGCGCTCATCATCAATAGAAATAGCAATTAATTTTATACCGGTTTCCTCTTGCCACTTTTCATATTCATCATTTATTGCTTCAAGCTCACTTATACATGGTTTGCACCATGTGGCCCAAAAGCTGATAATTATTGGATTCTCATTGTTGCTTAATCCGGAAGCTTTGATTTTATCTCCTTTAAGTGATTCAATTTCAACAGCCGGTAAATACTTTTGGGCACTCAGGCTTAAAGATAAGTTTACCATTAAGAATAGAATTAGATATTTTTTTGTCATGGAAAGGCAATTAATTTTTAAATATCAATCAGTAATTTAGTAGTTATAAGCTGAAATTTACAGCAAACAAATATACTGACAGTTCTAATAAAAAACGTGTAAAAATTAAATAAAGCTGATGCTTATCCAGGTTTTCTCTTTCGATAATTTTGTAAAAGTCATATTTCCCGATTGGAATTATCTTTTATGATTGGGCTTGTCTGACATTTCAAACAGAATTGTGCCACCGTTTTGTATCGAATTATGCGATAAGGTATTACGCTCTAAAACTTTGCCATTTACCACAACTTTGCCGACATACACATTTTTTTTACTCTGGTTTTTTGTGGTAATTTTTAGTGTATTGCCATTTTCTAATTGTATGATAGCTTCTACAATCAAAGGGCTTCCTAAGGCATATTCATTCGATCCGGGAGTTACCGGATAAAAACCCAGACTGCTAAAAATGTACCAGGCGCTCATTTGTCCGGCGTCATCATTGCCGCATAAACCATCCACATTGGGGCCATACATGGTTTCCATTATCATTCTCACCCGCTCTTGGGTTTTATATGATTTTCCGGTCCAGTTGTATAAATAGGGAATATGATGGCCGGGCTCATTTCCATGAACGTAGTTTCCGATAATTCCATCACGGGTAATGTCTTCGTGTTTATCAATGTATTTATCGTCCAGTTCCATGGTGAAAAGCGAATCGAGATGCTGACTGAATTTTTCCTTTCCGCCCATCATACTTATCATTTTATCCAATTGATGTGGAACGTATAGACCGTAATTCCATGCATTTCCTTCAATAAATCCCTGGCCATGAGTATCGAGCGGATCGAAGTTTTTTCGAAAACTACCATCCGCTAATTTTGGCCGCATATATCCGCTTTTTTCGTCAAATACATTGTTGTAGTATTCTGAGCGCAGTAAAAATTCGTTTTCTAATGCGTTATTACCTTCATATTTAGCGATTTGCGAAATACACCAATCGTTATAAGCCAGTTCCAAAGTTTTTGAAACAGATGAATGACTTTTATCTTCTGGAACATATTTATAATCTATATAATCGCCCAATCCATCAAAGTGTCTGACCTTTGCCGTACTTACCGATGCTGATAATGCATGCGATCTTGAAAAATCGCCAACATTTTTAGCAATCGCATCTGCTATCACAGATGTTGCATGATATCCAATCATACACCAGTTTTCATTGGCATAATGACTCCAAATGGGTAACATATGATGTACACTTTGATCGTAATGTGCCAGCATCGATTTTATCATATCGTTATTTCGAGCGGGCTGAATGATATTGAACAATGGGTGCAAGGCTCTGTATGTATCCCAAAGCGAAAAAACAGTATAATTCGTAAAACCTTCTGAGCTATAAATATTTTGATCGAGGCCTCGATATTGTCCGTCTACATCTTCGTAAAGAATTGGACTTAATAGGGTGTGATACAAGGCTGTATAAAATGTAACCTTATCTTGTTCGGTTAAGGTTTTTACATTAATTTTAGACAATTCTTTATTCCATTTTGCCTTGGTTTCATTCTTTGTTTTTTCAAAATCCCAATGAGGGATTTCAGTTTGCAGATTTTTTACAGCTCCAGCAGTACTAACCGATGATAATGCAAATTTGATTTTAATTTTTTCGTATTCCTCTGTATCAAAATTAAAATAGGCGCGAATTTCTTTTCCCGCCATTTCAGGAAAATTTTCAGATTCGTTAAATCTTCGGTAAAAGCCATTGTAGCCTGCTTTATCGTACTTTTTGTGGCCATAACTTTTAAACGGTTTTGAAAATTGCATGGCAAAATAGACCGTTTTTGTTCGTGCCCAACCATGTGTTTGCCTGTAACCACTTATTAATGAATCATTTTCTACACGAATAAACGTCCAAACATTCTTGTTTTCATGATGATAAACGTTATAAACCAGATCCAGAATAATATGGGCCTGATTTGATTTTGGAAATGTATATTGGTGAAAACCGACCCTTTCGCTGCTAGTAAGTTCGGCTAAAATGTCATAACTGTCCAACTTAACTTGATAATAGCCTGGCGTTGCCGATTCGTTTTGATGTGAAAAAGTAGAATAAAAACCTTTTTGTCCTTCTTTTGTCTTTAATGGATCAAGTACTAAATCACCAATTGTTGGCATTACTAAAAAATCGCCAAGATCGGAATGCCCTGTACCGCTCAGGTTGGTGTGCGAAAAACCAAGAATTGTAGTATCTCTGTATTGATATCCGGCGCAGTATTCATAGGTTTTCGGATTGTAATTTCCATCTTCAAGATACATGACCTCAAAGTTGGTTTGCGGACTCAGTTGAACCATTCCAAACGGAGCAGTTGCTCCCGGAAAAGTATGGCCCATTTTGCTCGTGCCAATAAATGGATTTACAAATTGGGTAAAATCTTTATTTGTGGTTGAATTCTGTGCGTTTCCAAATACTGAAATTCCAATTAGAGCGGAGATAAGTAAATTTTTCATTTAAAATAAGCTAAACTTCACATATCGTTTTGGATTCAGGCGAATGTCTTCGAGCAAAAGATTTAAATCGCGTGAGGATTTTTCCAAGCCTAAATAGAGTGAGTCGTTTGATAGCAATAAACCTAAATTACCGTCTCCTTTATTGATTTTTTCCATAATCATCTGAAAATCATTCATGGTCTTGTTTACACTTAAAAGAGTTCCCGACAAGTTTGATTTGGTAAGTGAATCGCTTATGTTGTGAAAATTATCAATAATCTCAGTTAGCTTTTGATTGTTATTCTTAAAATTATTTGTAATCGATTCAACGTTTCCGAGAATATTTTTAATCTTTGTTTTTTCGGAACTCATTACCTCACTTACGTTAAGAATGAGTGTATCTGCATTTTTTAGCGAGGAATTTAAATGAGAAATACTGCCCTTTAAACTATTTATCTGCTCTTCGCTTAATACTGCATTTAAACTAACAAGTATTTCGTCTATATTATTCAATAATTCTTCAGCTTTTTTCTTTATTGGGCCAATATTCTGTTCAACCTGTTCGCTCAGGGTGGCTGCTAATTTTGCACAAAGTGTATCTCCATTTTTTGCCATAATGGATGAAGTACCCAAATTCAGATTAACGGCTTTTGTACCCATTAAATCGGTACTTAAAATTTCAGCACAACTATTTTTCGGAATTGGGAATTTTTTTTCGATAGTCATCCCAACAATAATATTTCCATTTAAGGCCGGATCGAAATACATATGAGTTACCTGCCCAACCTGCATTCCGTTTATATAAACCGGATTTGCTTTCCCAAGTCCACTAACATTCTGATAAACAGCATAAAATAGTCGGCTTCGCGTAAAAATATCCTGACCTTTTAAGAAATTATATCCCCAAATTAGAAGTAACGCACCTACTATAAAAATTGCACCAATTTTGGTTTCTTTTGAAATTTTCATGTGTTTATAATTTTAAATTTCGGACACATGGAATAGCCATAAAAAATATAATCATTCCAGTTGGTGATTTTTTAATCATGGCTATTTCATATTCAATTATCGCCTAGTTTTTTTGCAAAGATGCAAAATATTAAGGCTTCAAAAGGTATTT
>JAZDJM010000457.1:0-9122 GCA_043804305.1 Bacteroidota bacterium | reverse complement strand
GATGAATTCGAGAGAAGATTTTACCGGCCCGGTAAATATTGGAAATCCAAATGAATTCACTATCCGCGAATTAGCCGAAAAGGTTATTGAATTAACCGGAACAAATTCAAAGATTGTTTTCGAAGACTTACCTTCCGACGATCCAATGCAAAGACAACCTGATATAACACTAGCAAAAAAAGAGCTAAACTGGGAGCCTAAAATTCAATTGGAGGAAGGCTTAAAGAAAACCATTGAGTATTTTAAACAAGTGGTTATTTAAGTAGTTAATTTTCAATAAAAAAGGATCAATATATTAAGTCTTATTGATCCTTTTTTCTAAGCATAACAAATGAAAAAAATACTGATTACAGGCGGCGATGGCCAACTGGGAAATGCACTAAAATTAGCCTCTAAAGATTTCAAACGGCTTCAATTGACTTTTACCGATATTGCTGAATTTGATATCACTTCTGCTACTTCTGTTGAAAAGTTTTTATCTGAAAATAATTACGATTATCTGATAAATTGTGCAGCATATACAGCAGTAGATAAGGCTGAAGAAGACAAAAGGCTAGCTTTCTTAATTAATGAAGAAGGCCCGAAGAATCTGGCTATCGGCTGCAAAAAAAACAACTGCATATTGATTCATATTTCAACCGATTATGTTTTTGATGGAAAAAGTCATATTCCTTATTCCGAAAAGATGGAAGCAAATCCGCCTTCTGTTTATGGACAATCAAAACTAGCCGGAGAAAAAGCCATATTGAATAATTCCAATTCATCGATAATTTTAAGAACTTCATGGCTTTATTCCGAATTTGGCGCTAATTTCATGAAAACTATGTTAAAATTAGGAAAAGAAAGGGAGCAATTAAATGTTATTTTCGACCAAATCGGAACACCAACCTATGCAGTTGATTTAGCCGGCACAATTTTAACAATCGTTGATAAAGACAAAAAATTTGATCAAAATCAAATCTTTCATTATTCAAATGAAGGCGTTATCAGCTGGTACGATTTTGCCAAAGAAATTATGGAATTGGCAAATTTGAATTGCAAAATAAATCCAATCGAAAGCTGGCAATATCCACTTCCGGCACCGCGGCCACATTACAGCGTTTTAAACAAAGCAAAAATAAAATCCGAATTCGATATAAAAATACCGTACTGGAAAGACAGCCTTAAGGTTTGTATGAGCCGATTGTAATTACAAGCTGCTTGTGAATCAATCTTCCAAAATAGCTTCGAATCCACTGCTCATTTTAACTTGCAGGCCGTTTAGGGCATCAAAATAAATAAAATAAGCCTGAATCTCAGGATGATTAGCTATAAAGGCCAGTGCTTTTTCCATTCCCATAACCATAAAAGCAGTCGCATAAGCATCTGCATCCGTGCAATTATCGGCCAAAACGGAAACACTTAGCACTGAATGTCTGACCGGAAAACCGGTAGTTGGGTCAAGACTGTGTGCATACCGAACACCATCAATCTCATAATACTTACGGTAATTTCCGGAGGTGGCCATTGCTCTGTTAACTAAGGGAAATGAGATTTGAAGCTCACGTTCATCGGTTAAGTTTTCGGTAGGTTTTTCGATGCCGACAATCCAGTTTTCATTATTTAATTTCTCTCCTTTTGCAAGTACTTCACCACCAATATCAATCAAGAAATTAGTTATACCTAAGGATACTAAGAAATCTCCAATTATATCAACCGAATTGCCTTGGGCAATTGCATTAAAATTAAGTTGAATACGAGGATCTTGTTTAATCAGTTTTCTGTCGACAATAGAAATTGCCCGATAATCAACCAGTAACTTTAAACTGTCTATAAGTGTAGAATCAATTCGATCTGGTTGAGCATAAGTACCAAAACCCCAGATATTTGCAAGTGGAGCAATTGTTATATCCATTGCTCCATTCGTAAGTTCAGCAATTCGAATTGCGGCATTAAAATTATTTATAAACCAATCATCAAGTAAAACGTCTTCGTTACGGTTTACTTTACTTACTATACTATTGGGCTGATAAACAGAAACAGACTGATCGAAAGCATCTAAAATAGAATCGATTTTTACTTGTAAATTTCTGCTAGATTCATCAAAATAGATTATTGAATAATAAGTACCCTGTGCTTGTCCTTTCAAATGAATCTTTTTTTCAGGTTCGGCACATGAAATTGCAAAAATAATGATGCAAAATAAAACAATTGATTTAAAATATTTTAAGAACATACAATTAAAATTTAAATCCTAAACGGAAACTTGGAGTTGCATAAGGAAGTAGAACTTCTCTTCCAAGGTCGGGATTCCGAGATACAAATCCAAGTCCCATGCTTAAACTAACAAAAAATTCATTGGTTGGCGAATAAATTAAGCCATTATTAATTAAAAACGCACTATTGATATATTTTTCAGTCGTACTTGTATCGTGATAATTGTTACTTGAATCGTAATACCAGCTGTATTTTGTGTCGGTTACAGAGATAAAGCGGAATTCGGGACCAACGAAATACCGTAAAATACCCTGTCCCGTTGGATAAAACTTTATACCCATTCCAAGCCACCAATGAACCTCATCGGCCCAAAGATCATTAAAAGGTGATAAGGTCACAGAAAAGGGAATATTTAAAGACATATTTTCATTAGACAAAACATGTTCATATTCCATAGAAAGACGGCGAACCAGAACATCTGAAAGCATTATGGACAATCTATCAGGATTTACAATACTTTCAGATTGTTTACTTTCAGAAGGTTGCGTATTTTGAGCATTTAAATTTACAAATAAGCCAAACATTAGTAAAAAAAGAAAAGTTTTCGAGTTATTCATTTGCAGAGTTTATTAGATTAATTATTTATTGATTTGATATTTCCTATGCTTAAAACTAAATAAAAAGGCTGTTTTTTATTTGAAAACAGCCTTTAAGATTAACCTCCAAAATCGTCGAAGGCAATCATTTCTTCCGGGACTCCATAATCATCAAGCATTTTTAAAACTGCCTGGTTCATCATTGGAGGTCCGCATAAATAAAATTCTATTTCTTCAGGTTCTGGATGATTTTTTAGATACTCATCCATAATTACCTGATGGATAAATCCAACATAACCTGTCCAATTATCTTCTGCCATAGGTTCAGACAGAGCGATATTGAATTTAAAGTTTGGATTATTTTTTTCAATATCCTTGAATTCGTCCACATAAAACAATTCGCGAAGCGAACGGCCACCATACCAGAAAGTTGCTTTTCTATCCGTTTTCTGAGTTAAGAATTGGTCGTAAATATGTGAACGCATTGGAGCCATTCCGGCGCCGCCGCCTATAAACATCATTTCGCGTTTGGTAGGTTTAATGAAGAATTCGCCATAAGGTCCAGAAACCATCACCTTATCGCCGGGTTTACGTGAGAAGATATATGAAGAACATACTCCCGGGTTTACTTTCATAAATCCTCCTGCTTTGCTGTCGAAAGGTGGAGTGGCAATACGAATATTCAGCATTACAATATTTCCTTCGGCAGGATGATTGGCCATTGAATATGCACGATACTGAGGTTCAGGATTTTTCATGGTTAAATCCCACATTTTAAATTTATCCCAATCGCCTCTGTATTCTTCTTCAATGATAAAGTCTTTAAAATTAACGGTAATTTGGGGAACGTCAATTTGAATATATCCACCAGAATGGAATTCCATTGTTTCACCTTCCGGCAAACGGACTACAAATTCTTTGATGAAAGTAGCCACATTATGATTTGAAACCACAGTACATTCCCATTTTTTTATACCAAAAATTTCAGCAGGAATTTCAATTTCCATATCTTCCCTAACTTTAACCTGACAACCTAAACGCCAATTGGCCAGTTGTTGTTTTCTTGAGAA
Source organism: Bacteroidota bacterium (assembly GCA_043804305.1). Classification (GTDB taxonomy): domain Bacteria; phylum Bacteroidota; class Bacteroidia; order Bacteroidales; family UBA12170; genus UBA12170. The sequence goes on along the minus strand of JAZDJM010000457.1, from coordinate 5,260 downwards.
GAATCCTGTTTCGGTTGGCAGAATAGAGCCGCCACCACTTATAACCTGGCAGGTACACATTCCACAGGTTCCACCACCGCCACAGGCTGATGGCAGGAATATTTTTTCAGAGGAAAGCGTTGATAACAATGTTGATCCGGGTGAAGTTATTATTTCTTTTTCACCGTTTATTGTAATTTTAACATCGCCTTGCGGAGTAAGCTTTTTCTTTGCATAAAGCAATACCATGACAAGGATTAATATTATCGATAAAAAAACAATAATACTTGCTATAACGATTGTTCCGATTCCTATATTTAATAACATCGTTTTGTATTTTTAATTTTAACTTATAACTTAATGCCAAGGAAGCTCATAAATGCAATTCCCATTAAACCACTAATAATAAATGTAATACCAATTCCCTTTAGTGGACCTGGAACATTAGAATAGGCAATTTTTTCGCGTATGGCTGCAATACCTACGATAGCTAAAAACCAACCGATTCCAGAACCCAAGGCAAAGGATGTAGCTTCTCCCAAAGACTGATATTCACGCTCCTGCATAAACAATGAACCACCCAAAATTGCACAATTAACTGCAATTAACGGTAAGAAAATACCAAGTGAAGAGTATAGTGCCGGAGAAAATTTTTCTACGACCATTTCTACCAATTGAACCATTGAAGCAATAACTGCAATGAACATAATGAAGCTTAAAAAACTTAAATCAACCTCTTTAAAATCTTCGCCAAGCCAAACTAAAGCACCGGGTTTTAATAAGTATTCGTTCAATAAATAGTCGACCGGTACAGTTATTCCCAATACAAATATTACAGCAGCACCTAAACCAACAGAAGTATTTACTGTTTTTGATACAGCAATGTAAGAGCACATGCCTAAGAAATAGGCAAAGACCATATTGTCGATAAATATGGATTTTATAAATATGTTAAATATTTCTTGCATCGTTTCTGATTTTTAGAGTAAACACTAGTCTTTAATTAAATCAGGATTTTTACTCCGTTGAACCCAGATAATGATACCAACAACGATAAGAGCCATTGGAGGCAAAATCATAAATCCGTTATTAACGTAGCCAATTTCATAGAGGCCTATTGTTTTGAAAACTTCCCAACCAAGAATCGTTCCTGAACCAAAGAGTTCGCGAAAAAAGGCAACAATAACTAAGATTGCTCCATATCCAAGAGCATTACCAATACCATCCAGAAAAGAAGGCCAAGGTTTATTCGCCATTGAAAAAGCTTCAAAACGACCCATAATTATACAGTTTGTTATAATCAAGCCAACAAAAACAGATAATTGCTTGCTTACGTCGTAGGCAAATGCTTTTAATACCTGATCAACCAGAATTACGAGTGCAGCAATTACTACCAATTGTACTATAATTCTGATACGTTGCGGAATTGTATTTCGGAGCAAGGAAATAATAACATTTCCCATTGCCAATACAAACAACACCGAAATTGACATGACTATTGCAGGTTCCAATTTAGCAGTTACTGCAAGGGCAGAACAAATACCCAAAACCTGAACAGTTATCGGATTGTCTTTTCCGATAGGGTCAGTAAGTAATTTGATGTTTTTTGGTGAAAACATCGATTCTTTTTGTATTTGCTCACTCATTTTTCATCAGTTTTATAAATGGAACATAATTTTCTAAACAGTCGAATAGCATATCGTTTACGCTAACAGAGGTAATTGTACCTCCTGATATGGCATCAACTCCGTGAATTTGAAGATTTTCCGGTAATTTAGCAGCGCCACCTTTAACAACCATGATAGAAGTAAAATTACCATTTTCATCAAATATTTTTTTACCGATAAATGGGTCTGTAAACATTGGGAAAATGATTTCAGCGCCTAATCCCGGTGTTTCACCTTTATGATCGAAAACAACACCTTTTACTGTGTTAAAATCAGACTCCATGGCAATGTTTCCCCAAACCGGGCCCCATAAGCCTTTACCAAGTAATGGAATAATATAGTAGGTATTGCTATCAACATTACACACAAACATGGGCGACATAAATTCTTCGCCCTTGGATTTCTTATACAATTCGGTTTTAAGATTTACGTCAAAAGCTCTGCGATTGCCTTTTTCGAAACTTCCGGATTTATATAGATCAGTAATTTCTCCATTCTGATTAATAATCCATTCTTCTGTAATGTATTGATTATAGATTTCTTCAGCATTAGCTGCAGTTGATTCTATGTTGGCAGATGCTGTAATTGCCTGCATCTTTTCGTTTTTAACGTTCTGTAATTGCTTATCTTTTAATAAGGTAGCAGCTGTGGATAAAACTGCGGCTACAATGATAACCATCACAGAGGCATAAATAAAAATATATGTGTTACTATTTGTATTCATTTTTCTTTTTTTTAATGGTTAAGCAGCAATTTTCTTTAAACGTTTTACTCTGCGTTTAATGTTTGATTGCACAACATAATAATCAATAGTTGGTGCAAAAACATTAAGCAGCAAAATGGCCAGCATCATACCTTCCGGATAAGCGGGATTTAAAACTCTGATAAGGACAGCCATGATACCGATTAACAATCCGTAAATGTATTTTCCGGTATTTGTTTGAGAGGCAGTTACAGGATCGGTTGCCATAAAAACAGCTCCAAATGCAAATCCACCTAAGATTAAATGATAATAGGCAGGAACATCGCTCATATATACATTTGAACCTACAAGGTTAAAAACCCAACCCATCAGATAACCACCGGCAAAAACAGAAAACATAACTCTCCAGCTTGCGATGCCGGTAAATAATAAAATAACTGCTCCAATCAAAATGGCAAAAGCTGATGTTTCGCCAACCGAGCCTGGAATGAAACCAAAAAACGCATCAGCAACCGAAGGAAGTTCAACTTTATCGGTGGCTGTCATTAACAAACCCATTGGAGTAGCACCTGAAAATGCATCGGCTTTTTCGGCAATCCATACTTTATCGCCCGACATTTGAGAAGGATAGGCAAAGAAGAGGAATGCACGTGCCAACAAAGCCGGATTCATGATATTCATTCCGGTTCCGCCAAAAACCTCTTTACCAATTACAACGGCAAAAACAGTTGCAATGGCAACCATCCATAGCGGAGTAGTAACAGGGACGATAAGCGGAATTAAAAAACCGGAAACTAAAAATCCTTCATTTACTTCATGGCCTCGTAATTGGGCAAAAATAAATTCTGTACCAAGTCCAACCACATAGGAAACTACAATAAGAGGAAGAACATACCACAATCCGTAGAAAAAGTTTGTAATAATATCGGCTTCTGCCCCAATGGACAAATTGTGCTGATATCCTACATTCCACGTACCAAATAAAAATGCCGGGATTAAAGCCACTACAACCATAAACATGGTGCGTTTCAAATCGATGGCATCTCTAATGTGACTACCTTTTTTTGTAACTGTTTTAGGAACAAATAGAAAGGTTTCAAAAGCTTCAAAGGTAGAGTGCAGATAATGAAATTTTCCTCCTTTCTCAACGTTTGGCTTAATTTTATCTATATAATTTCTTAAAGCTTTCATTTAACGTTCGATTTTTTGGTTAATTCATTTCTTTTCTTAAAAACTCAAGTCCTTCGGCAATAATTGATTGAACTTCAATTTTTGAAGTACTGATGAACTCTATCAAAGCAAAATCTTCAGCATCAACTTCATAAATCCCCAGATTTTCCATCATATCAATATCTCGTGCCATTACAGCTTTAATCAATTGCATTGGATAAATATCAAAAGGGAATACTTTTTCGAATTGACCTGTCATTACAAAGGCTCTTGGTCCACCGTTTAAATTTGTATCTAAACGGTATGATTTTTTTGGAGTTAACCAGGAGAATAATGAACGGTAGAAACTGAATTTATTTAAATTGGGAGTAATCCATCCAACAAACTGATAATAATCACCTTCCGGAATAATGCTTAATTGGTTATGGTAAAAACCCAAATAACCATTGGCTTCAATTTGAGTTCCGGTAAGCGGATTGCCGCTAATAAAACGCAGTTTATTGTTACTGACATTACTTTTTATCAATTCCTGGATTGAAACACCCATTTTTGCTTTAAAATAGCGCGGCTTAAGAACCTCTGATCCGGCAACTGCAAATAATTTCTCGGTACACAATTTTCCGCTTAGAAACAATTTACCAATGTTAACCACATCCTGAACATTTATTGTCCAAACCATTTCACCTTTATTGATTGGATCCAGTTTGGCAATTTGAGTACTAACAAGGCTTGCAGGATGCTTACCGGAAAACAGGTTAATTTGAACATTTTTAGCATTCAAGAACACTTTTGAAGTTGTATCGTATGCATGTAAATTCAAATGCACCTTTCCTGTAGTCAATTTTGCCAGGGCATCCAATCCGGTTTGAAATTCTTCACCTTTTCCGTGCAACATATAATCATAATCGACGGCCAAGGGACCGGTATCGAATCCGGATATAAAAATTGCCTTTGGATTTGTTTCGGGGTAAGCAATGGTAGAATACGGACGCTGACGAATCGTTGCCCAAAGTCCGGATTTTAATAATTTTTCTACAATAACTTCTTTCTCGATAGCATTGGGATCCGCTTTTCCAAAATCAATAGCATCATCTGTTCCATCTGCTTCAATTTGAATTTCGAGCAGGATGCGTTTTGGTCCACGTTTAATTTCTGTAATTGTTCCGCTCACCGGCGAAGTAAACTGAATATTATCGCGATATTTATCAAAAAATACCGGACTACCAGTTTTAACCTTATCGCTTTCTTTTACGGTCAGTTTAGGAAATACGCCAATAAAATCGGTAGGTTTAAGTGCATACTTCGAAGATACAGAATCACTTAACATTCTGTCGGCTTCTCCCTGAAGTTTAATCTCTAAACCTTTCTTAATTTTAATTATTTCTGACATAAATTTAATTTGACTGAAATTAGTATTGATTGGTTTTTTTAAGATGTACTATATACTCTATAGATTTGTTTTATAATTAATTTTCCGGCTGAATACAATAGATTCAGTACGTTGAAAAATCGGGGCTAAATTATTAAAATGTTTTCTAAATAACAATTTAAATGGGTAATTGGATCTATTTACATATGTGATTATCAAAATTATATTATTTTGCTTATTATCAACGATTTATTTTACATCAAATTTTATTTTCTTAATTAGATTGATTATATATTACACTTCAATTTACATTTCGTATTGTATTTGCGGCCAATCCCCAAAAAACGAATAAATTTTACTCCACATCTGAGT
>JAZDJM010000456.1:0-11131 GCA_043804305.1 Bacteroidota bacterium | reverse complement strand
ACCAATTTTGCTCAACCATGGCAAATTCCAGATGCAACTACATTCGATTTTAATGCAAATTATCGTTTTAAAATTGGTGATTTTGATGCAACTCTTGTTGGTAATATTCAAAACCTATTGGATACAGAATACATTACCGATGCAACAGACGGAGCAAACCACGATTGGTTGACCTCACCCGTATTTTATGGTTTTGGAAGAACATTCTCCGCTTCATTAAAAATTAAATTCTAAAAACTGAAAAACATGAAAAAGATATTTTATACAATATTGCATGGTTTGGCTTTTGCGGTGCTTCTTGGTGGTTGTGAAAAATTCAACGATCAATTCGAAGGACTTGAAGATATGACCAAACCTACCAATGTGGCCACGGTAAGTTATACATTAACTGCTGCTGATTATACTACTATAAAAAATGCTGCATATGCTGCTGCAACAACCGATGCAGAAAAAGCACTGGCAAACTCAATTGCAACAAAGCAAGCTCTGAATTCAACTTTTTTGGCTTCTAAATATGCTCCTGCAATTCTCAATAAATTGTATTATGCCTTTGATAAAAACTCCAATGTTTTGCTTACCTACAATTTTGATAATGGACCTATAACTTATTTGGCAAACTATGAAAGTGCATCTACCTATAAACTTTTGGATGCTGATTATGATAATTTTGGTGGTTTAGTTGGAGCAATTAAATATTTTGTTCCATCATTTACTCCGGCTCAAGGTATCCCAACTTATTTAAATTCTAAAGTTACGGCTCCAGTGCTAAACCAACTGGCTTTGGTTGAATACAGATATTCTGACACAGAACCTGCAAACAGCGGACCAAAAGACAAGACTCATTTAACGGAAGATTTTAATGATTATTTGGATAAAACAGCTATCGACAAAAGAGGATGGAAAAGTGTAGAAACTACCGGAGTTAGAACATGGCAAGGAAGAGTATTCAGTGGTAATGGATATGCGCAATTCACTTCATACAATTCCGGTGAATTGAATGTTTCCTACTTAGTTTCTCCGACTATAGATCTAGCTGGAAGTGAACAAAATACGTTCACTTTTGATGTTAATGTCGGATATTGGAACGCAAATTGCCTAAAAGTATTTATATCTCAGAATTATGATGGTGTAAATTTTTCAGCTGCAACCTGGACCGATGTAAGCTCTAACTTTAACATTCCATCAGAACCAGTGAGTGGTTATGGATTATTCCCAAATGCGGGTTCAATGAATTTGAGCGCATATAAAAACAAAATCACCATTGCATTTCAGTATACAGGAGATGGAACTAATAATAGTAAAACCACCACATTTCAGGTGGATAATGTATTGGTTAAAGGAATTACTTATTTAAATACAAAAAGTACAGCCGCTGATGCATTTAAAGTTTACAATGCATTCTACCAATACAACGGTTCCGCCTGGAAACCCGCTACAGGAGTTTATGCTTTAGGAGCATATGATTACGATTCAATGGGCGAAGGTACAAATCAACCCGGCCAATACAATAACTTCAGCAGCACAGTTTTACCTGCTAATTATTTGCCAGCTTTGTTAGCTAAAACATATCCTTATGCACAAGAAGGTACTAAACAAATTGTAGTTTATAGATATTACACAGGATCTGCAACCGTTTGGCGGGCTGATGAGTATTTGTTTAGTGCAGGAAAATGGACAAATCCTTCTACTATCGTACAGAAAACTGAACAGTTTATCTTTACAGGAAGTGTTTGGGTTTTCGATCCAACAGTTATGCATACCATGATTTCTTCTGATTATCAATTAATGGTTGATTATGTTTTAGCCACTCCCTCAATTGCTGTGTTTGCTCATCCTTTCTATAAAAATGAAGAATATTATTGGGGATTTAGCAGCAGATATTCTAATGTAAATTTCCGGATTAGCTACCGAACTCCATATTTTACAGGAAGTTTTATTCAACCTATTACTATTGATCCGGAATTTCACAGTTTAGCCACCGATGCAGCAAAAGTTGCATTAATGTATGAAAGATTAAAAGGCGGACTGAATAAATTTCTTCAACTACGTTATCCAAATGCGGTGTCAAATGTAAGTGGTATACCTGTTAATTATCATGTCACCACATTAATCTATTATGCAAATGGTGTTTCCTCCGGAAACGAAACCCATAAGTATGTATACAAATGTACTGCTTCAGCTTCCGGAAGTAATCTACCGGTATTTGAATTCGTTTCATCAGGTAAAGTGAACTGATTTTAGCGAAATTTTAAATGAGCCGTCTTTAAATAGTAAAAAGACGGCTTTTTTATTTTTTCATTTTTATTAATAAATTGCCGGAAACAAGATAATTTAATTAATAATTGGAATCGTTTTTAATGGCCGAAAATATCCAATATAAAATATTAACATTTTTTAAACTTTTAAAATATTTACTTAGATAATTTGTAAATTAGCGAAATAATCAATCAAATAAAGTAATTAAAACAAAGAAATTATGAGAAATCTCTTACAAAAAATGATGCTAATTGCTGGCTTGTTCTTTTTCATGGGAGCTGCTATGGCACAAGGATTTGTTAAAGGTACTGTTGTTGATGCAGATAATAATCAAGGGTTGATTGGTGCTTCTGTGTTTGTAAAAGGTACAACCACAGGTGTTTCAACCGATTTATCCGGGAACTTCAGTTTAAGCCTTGAGGCTGGACAGAAAACTATTGTTATTCAATACGTTGGATATACTGCTCAGGAATTTGATTTGGATGTAAAAGAAGGCCAAACAATTAATCTTGCAAAAGTTAAATTGAAATCGACTTCTTTTGGGCTTGTTGGACTTGAAATAATCGCCGACCGTGCAAAAGAAAGACAAACTCCGGTTGCAATTTCAAATCTAACCAAGACTGAAATTGAGGAAAAATTAGGTTCTCAAGACTTACCTTTAGTAATGAACACTACACCTTCGGTTTATGCCACAGCTGGTGGTGGTGGTGCCGGTGATGCTAGAATCAATGTTCGCGGATTTAATCAGAATAATGTGGCCATAATGATAAATGGTGTTCCGGTTAATGATATGGAAAACGGTTGGGTATATTGGTCAAATTGGGATGGAGTAGCAGATGCTACATCTTCAATTCAGATGCAACGCGGCCTAAGTGCAATCAATTTAGCAACTCCATCTGTTGGGGGTACAATGAACATTCTTACTAGTCCAGCCGATATGAAAGCCGGTGCCTCAGTTCGCTTTGAAACAGGTTCTGCCAGTTTTTTCAAAACAACTATCTCTGGACATTCAGGCTTAATCAACGAAAAATTTGCCGTTAGTGCCAGTGTAGTTAAAAAAACAGGTGATGGCCTTATCGATAAAACATGGACTGATGCTTACGCTTATTACTTTGGTGCCAGTTTAAATTTAAACAAAAGCCATCGTTTGGAAGCTTATTTAGTTGGTGCTACTCAAGAGCATGGTCAGAATAGGTATAAACAAAATATAGCTGCCTACAGCCATGAATTTGCAAAAGAAATAGGAATGGATCAAGGTGCTCTTGATAAATACAAAGAATCAACTGCCGGAAGATTCTACAATGAGAATTGGAATACAGTCAGTGCGACTTATGCCGGTAAGCAATTCTATAACGGAAAAACTCACGATCGTTATGCAACTGATTTTTTAAACGAATCTGTTAATTATTTCCACAAGCCATTGGCAAACCTTAACTGGTACGGACAGTGGAGTGACAAAGTAAGTCAGTTTACTACTGTTTATTATTCAGGTGGTAAAGGGGGCGGATCAGGTACTTACGGTAGTTTAGTATGGGATTATACCGGACCTTCTCGTATTGCTAACTGGGATGCAACAATTGCTCGTAACCAGAATCCGGCTACAGCAGAAAATAAAAAAGGAATCTTACGCAACTCTGTTAATAATCAGTGGACAATTGGTGCTATCACTAAATTCAAAATCGACTTTACTGATAATTTAAAAACTCAGTTTGGTTTGGATTGGAGAACTGCCGAAATTGAACATTATCGTGAAATCAGAGATTTATTAGGTGCTGCCTATTATAACGATTCCAACACACAAAATGATTTTGGATCCCAGTTAAATTTAGGCTTAGGTGATAAAATTAATTATAATAACACCAATACAGTTGATTGGTTAGGCGGGTTTGCTCAATCAGAATACACTAAGGATGCCTTATCCGTTTATGGAACTTTCGGATATTCGATGATTAAATACAACTACATTAATTTCTTTATTAAAGGCGACGACGGTAAAGAACTTACTGCAGAAACTGATTGGATTAGCGGATATCAGCTAAAAGGTGGTGCAAATTATAATTTTACAGAAACATTTAGTGCATTTGCTAATGTTGGTTTAGTAGCAAAAGTTCCAATTTTCGACGCTGTTATTGACGATGGTGATGGAACAGTAGCACAGGATCCTGCTAAAGAAAGATTCTCCGCATTTGAATTAGGTACTATTTTTACCACCGCCGACAAGAAATTTGACCTTAAAACCAACTTCTATTTTACAAACTGGAAAGACAGAACCATAGTTAAGTGGATTCAGGTAACTGCAGACGAAACCGGTGCAGCCTTTATTAAAGGACTTGACCAACGTCATATGGGATTTGAGGTTGAAGCAAATTACCAACCCTGCAAATATATTAGTGTAGGTGCGGTTGCTTCATTAGCCAATTGGAAATATTTAAACGATGTTAATGCTGTTATCAAAACATATGACGGTGGTATTACTTCAGTTCCGATTAATATTTACACCGCTGACTTGAAAGTTGGGGATGCTCCTCAAACTCAATTATCTGCATGGGCAAATATTTTCCCGGTAAAAGGATTAAATATTCAGTTGATAATGCGTTATAATGCTGATCATTATGCCGACTTTAATCCTGCAGACAGAACAGATATTACTGATAGGGATCAAGTATGGAAAACTCCTGCTTATACCGTTTTTGATGCTCACGTAAATTATGCACTTCCATTAAAAACCAAATTTGGCGTTTCTGTTTTTGCTCATATTTTCAACTTATTTGATGAAATTTATGTTCAGGATGCTTTGGATAACAGTCCTTACAACGGTTTTTACGGAACTACAAATCAGTTTACACACACTGCAAACTCTGCGGAGGTTTATTTAGGAATTCCCAGATATTTCAATGCAGGTATTAAAGTTACACTCTAAAGCTAAAGCCTTTTTAAAAAAACCGCCCCGAAAAGGCGGTTTTTTTTTATAAATTCAATTTCTTCTCATTCCTGTTTTTTATTTACTTTTGAAGCACAGTCTATGAGGTTAACTATTAGAATTGGACAAATCATTCAATTTTTTCAACAAAAAAAAACTAAAATAGAAAGCTAAAAATTATATTAAATTGGAAATGAAAAAAATTACTCTTCAGATATTTCTTGCTGTATTTATACTAACGTCATGTACTTCTTACAAAAACTTAAGAAACAAAACCGAGATTGATACACCCTATTTAATTGTTTTATCCTTGGATGGTTTCAGATGGGATTATCCGGACTCTGTAAATACTCCAAATCTGGATAAAATTGCCCGGATGGGAGTAAAAGCAAAAAGCATACAGGCATCATTTCCAACAAAAACATTTCCCAATCACTATACTATTGCTACGGGTCTATATCCAAATAACAACGGAATAGTGAATAATACATTTCTGGATACGGATAGAAATCTGATATACTCCATCGGAAACAGAGATGCGGTTGAGGATGAAAAATTCTATCTTGGCGAACCTATATGGAATACTGCCGAAAAACAAGGTTTAAAAGCAGCAACTTTTTATTGGGTGGGCTCCGAGGCTCCAATTCAAAATATGCGTCCAAGTATATGGAAAAGATATGAGCATAATTTTCCGTTTGAACAAAGAATTGATACAGTAATCAGTTGGTTGCAACTTCCGTCAGGAAAAAGGCCTCATTTAATTATGTGGTATATGCACGAACCTGATGGCATTGGGCATCGAAATGGCCCATTTTCAGCCAAAACAAACGAAAAAATAGAATATCTCGACTTATTGATAGGTGATTTTATGCAAAAGCTCGAAAAATTACCCCATGCAAACAAAATAAACGTAATTATCTTGTCCGATCATGGAATGGGAAGCATTTCAAACGATAAACAAATATTCCTTGATGAAATACTGAAACCCGAATGGGTAGCAAATATGACGGGAGATAATCCCTTTTATAACATTAAAGCCAATCAGGGATATTTAGATTCAATATTTAATGTTTTAGACACCGTTGATGGAATTACTGCCTATAAATCCGGCCAGATTCCGAAAAGGTTAAATTATGGATCAAGCAAGCGCGCTTTGGATATGGTAGTTTATGCCGACAGTTCGTATAGTTTGTTAACTAATTCTGAAAAAGCATATTACAGCAAGGGAACACATGGATATGATAATTCCAATACGGACATGGATGCCATTTTTTACGCCTACGGACCGGCCTTCAAAACCAATTACCTTAAACCACGATTTGCCAATGTTTCCTTATATGAATTATTCTGTAAAATTCTTAAGCTGAGACCAGAAGCAAATGACGGAAACAAAAAGGAAATAGAAGATATACTTAGATGATTCAAGTATTATCAGTTTAAATTTCCCTTGTAAGTTTCTAACAATTCTCCCTTAACAACTTTTTTGTAATTAACTGATTTCATTATGTTTAATCTGTATTTTTGCTATTCAATTTGTTCTTTCATAAAAGAAATTCTGAATTGAAAATAATTTATTACATTTGCAGCCCGATTTTAAAAACCGGAAATTATGACAACAAGTAACTTATCAGAAACTACAACTGACTCATTATCAAAGAAAATTTTATTTTTTTTGAAGGCTCGCGTAAAGAAACTTGGTTTAAATCTTTTTTTAATAATTCTAATTTCTGCAATTATTTCCATCTTTTCATCATTAGTTTATGAAACACCCGAAGAATTTGCGCTGAAAATAGAAAACGAAAAATACAAGAATGAGTTGGACGTTATCCGAAATGAATTAAATTCTATTATAGTCACTCTAAAGGATGTTCAAAAGAAAGACGATAGCATCTATCGGCTATTACTTGGCGTTGAACCTCTTGCAGAGGAGATCAGATCATCAGGAATCGGTGGTACTACTCCTCTTGCCGATGAAATCTCAATCAAAAATACTAAAGTTACAAAAGAATTTAGAAACGAACTAAATCGTCTTAATGCACGCTTAAAAGTTCAATCCGTATCTTTTGATGAACTTACATCATTAGCCTCTGAAAATATAAAGAAGGCTCTTCACCGCCCTTCAATTTACCCTTTATCACCTGACGATATTATCCGTTTTTCTTCGGGTTTTGGGTATAGAACTCATCCTATTTTCCAAATCAGAAAATTTCATAAAGGTATTGACTTAACAGCTTTAAAAGGAACCCCCGTTTATGCAACAGCAAAAGGTAAAGTTGTATTTGCCGGGAACTCAAATGACGGTTATGGAAATAAAGTTATAATAGATCACGAATTCGGATATTCTACAATCTATGCTCACCTTCATAAAATCAACATTAAAGTCGGTGCCAAAGTAAATTTAGGAGAATTGATCGGGCAAGTAGGAAATACCGGAACCAGTGTTTCTCCACATCTTCATTATGAAGTTAGAGAGAATGATGAAGTTTTAAATCCTCAGCAGTTTATATTTAAAGACATTTCTGCAGAAGAATATGCACTTATAATAAAACGCTAATTCATTTCGTTTCCAAGAAGTATTGCATTGATTTCTAATTCAGTACTTATAATTTGATTCGTCTTATTTCTGAAATGGTGATCAAATATCCCTATTGTTTCCAGTTTAATTCTTTGAATAACCCCAATTTGATTTGCCCAAAGAAAAGTGTGAACCGCCTATTCTAAAATTTCTTATTTCCAGAATAAATTCTGACCTCACAATTACGCTCAGAAAATAGCTAAGCATGAAAATTATCAATAATTTTCATACAGCTATGGTTGGTTTTAAAAAATATATTAATATTGTTCGAAAAGCTAGTAAAACTTAGTTTCGCTTTGTATGAAAACAAAAATAGAGCATAAATCTAATAGGTATGCAATTACCTGAATTCAGATATTAACGATTTTATTAACAATTCGAAATTTCAATATTATTATATCTTTCTATTTATCAATTATATATATTCATTTTTTATGACCATTATAAAAATAGTTATCAACAAAACACTTTTCTTAAGCCTGTTTGCATTAGTTATATTTTTACAAAGTGGAAAAGCCCAAATCAACAAGACTGAATCTGATTCCCTATTAATCAATCAAAAAGAAATAAAGATTGTTGGCGTTGGCGATATTATGTTAGGTACTGCTTATCCGTCAAAGAAGTTTTTGCCTCCCAATGATGATTGTTATCCTTTACTTGCAGAGGTTAAACCCTATCTGTTAGAAGCCGACATTAGTTTTGGAAATCTGGAAGGTGCACTCATTAACGGTGGAAAGATGGCTAAAAAATGCAGCGATACATTAAAGTGTTATGCCTTCAGAATGCCTGAAAAATATGCAAATTGTTTATCCGATGCGGGCTTTGATATCTTATCGCTGGCCAATAATCACTCAGGTGATTTTGGAGATAACGGACGAAAAAAAACCATGCAATTGCTTGATTCCTTAAAAATAGAATATGCCGGCCTCTTACTAAAACCAAGTGCTGAATTTGTTAGAGACAGCGTAAAATATGGTTTTATTGCCCTTGCACCAAATGCCGGAACACTTGATTTGCTTAAAGTTAATGAAGCAGCAGAAATGGTAAAAGCCTTAAGCGACAGGAATGATATTGTAATTGTGTCATTTCATGGCGGCGCCGAAGGCAAAGATTACCAGAACCTTAGCAAGCAAACCGAAAAATTTTATGGCGAAAATCGCGGGAATGTCTATGAATTTGCTCATAAAATGATTGATGCCGGGGCAGATATAATCTTTGGGCACGGCCCTCACGTTTCCAGAGCTATGGAAATTTACAAAGACAGATTTATTGCATACAGTCTGGGCAATTTTTGTACATATGAAAGATTTAATCTTACCGGACCGAATGGATTGGCACCATTGGTACAGCTAACAACAAATAAAAACGGAAAATTTATCAGTGGGAAAATTATACCAATTTATCAAAAAGGAGAAGGTGGTGCTTTAATAGATCCACAGAAAAGAGTAATTGATATCATTAATAAATTAAATCAAAGCGACCTGCCGGAGAATGTATTAACAATTGATTCAGATGGCAATTTCTAATAATAACACAAGAAATTGACCAAGTAGATTCCCAGTATTTGACACTATTAAATAATTTCTAGATTATTTTGCGAGATTATCATTTATTAGCTAAATTAGCCTGTATTTATTGGAAATAAAATGAAAAAATTAGTATTTATTTTGATTGCAGTTATTGGCTTTACAAATGTTTTTGGACAAAAACTTGAAAGGCTGGCACCTAAAATTATAGTAATCGGGCTTGGTGATAAAAATCCAATGTTTGATGAAAGCAAATTCCCTCATTTGAATTTTTATTACACGCCAAAACTTAAAATTGATTACGGCGTTTCAAAATCGAATCCTTTAGATACTGCAACTTTTAAGCTGAATTTCAAAGAAAAAAATATCATTTACACTGGCGAGCCAAAATTCATTGAGATTTATTCGCAAAAAGACGATCCTTTGCAATTGTTTGTTCTTCTAGATAAAATAGGGAATTGTTATACCTATGGTTACAAGCTGAATAAGGACGATATGGGTGCGGTTGAATGTGAAAACAATGTCTTTCTACTTGATAATTTGAGCAAAGTTGTAAAAAAAGGGAAAGTTGTTAAAAAATCAAAGAAGCCTTTCGTGCCGAACAAAATTAAATCGTTGGTTGGAAATAAACTCGAAATCTTTCCACTTCAAGACAGAAATGGACAGCTTATTGATTTTCAAAATAGTTTAGGATCAAAAGGAAGTCTAATTGTATTTTTCAACCTTCCATCAGATTTGGATATACACAAGGTAAGTAAAGAAGAAAAAAAAGAATTAACCCGACAAGAAATTCAAAATGCTAAACAGATACAGTTAATAACCGAACGTTCAACCGACATTCTTTATAAACTAGAAAAACAATTTTTCAATACTAAGATTTAGATAGATTGTTATATTCTGAAGCTTTTATTAAGCTAAAGTGCTGAAATTCCTAATTTTTCTTAAAAAATAACTGCTGTGATATTTTGGTATTAAAACCCAATGAAAATTCCTAAATTTGTCGACATTCAGGCCTAAAAAAATGAAATGAGCATTATTCAAACTGCAGAACGTCATTCGTCCAAAATTCCATCTGATAATGTAATGCATCAGCGACACATGATTGCTTATGATGAAGCCTCAAAATTAATAAAAGGAAAAGTATTGGAAATTGGTTCGGGCGAAGGTTATGGTATTGAATATTTAGCCCCGCATGCCATACAATATCATGCTATCGATAAATTTGTTTCAAATTATCAACTTAATGATTCTGAAAATTCGAAAGTGATTTTTTACAAAATGAAAGTTCCACCACTTGTAAATTTTGAAAATTCCATTTTCGACTATGTTGTAAGTTTTCAAGTGATAGAACATATTGAAAAGGATGAATTCTTCCTGCGGGAAATTTATCGGGTTTTAAAACCGGGTGGAATTTTAATACTTACAACACCCAACAGGAATATGTCTTTAACCCGAAATCCTTGGCATATCAGAGAATATACTCCATCAGAAATTCAAAAACTGTTTAATAAAGTTTTTGATAGTCAAGATATTAAAGGAGTTTACGGCAATCAAAAAGTAATGGATTATTATTATGCCAATAAACTGAGCATAAGCAAAATAACCAGATTCGACCTTTTAGATTTACAACATAAATTACCCCGCAAACTCCTTCAAATTCCTTATGATATTCTAAACCGTATCAACAGAAATAAATTGCACAAAACAAATAAAGAATCGGTTAATCAAATAATTCTCAGCGATTTTTATATTGATAATATCAATGATAATTGTTTCGATTTTTTTATAAAAGCACAAAAGAAAATAGGATAAAAACAAATCATATATCATGTTTAAAAAAGTTAACAATATTAC
>JAZDJM010000455.1:0-13336 GCA_043804305.1 Bacteroidota bacterium | reverse complement strand
ACGTTTTATCGAATACCGCTTTAAATTTAAATTCTTTTTTACAGCATATCGATACAATTCACCGGCTAATTCCTGATGAACAGGCATTTTGTCGGTATTTAATTTCAAAACCTCTGTTTTTTCATAAATGACAGATTCTTTTGAAATTTGAATTTCACTTTTAGAGCGTGTTTTGTTTTTTGAACAAAGTCCGTAATTACTTTGCTGAAAGGCAATTAAGCTTTTTATCCAAATGCTTTTATTTTCTGATTCCCTTTCTTTTTCAGCATTTCTTTTAAATCCTTCAAAAAAATCAATCGGATAATCAATGGAAGGATCAAAAAACATAAAATCATCGGTTTTAACCCAACTCAATAAATGCGAAAGGTTTTCGTCTTCATTTTCTGCCAGTGAATACACAGAAAAATCTTTTGTTTTGTCTTTTGATAATTCAGGATAAGCAATCAAGATCACATATTCAAACTTAGAATAAGCCAACTGCCTGAGCTGTTTTTCTAATTTTTCGACGCTGAAATTTTTATCGGCCTGAACAAGCAAACTAAAATTTTCCATTTCCAATTTTTTGGCAAAGAAAGAAAAAAAATAGAATATTGACCGACTAATTTTGGATGTATTGTATGCCAAAAATCACAAAAGCACAATCCACTGGCTGGCGAACACCAAATCTTTTGATTTAATTTTGTGCCTTTTTTACTTTCAGTGAGGGCTACGCCGTTGTGCATTCGTGAATTGGTGGCTAAAGAAAATATAAACCCCAAAAAAGAATATTCATCAATATCCTTAATTTCTAGTGACTTTCTAACGATGCCAAATTTTTAGTCGCATGGTTGTGAATAAAATAAGATACCTGAGATTTATATTTATCAATTCTTGACAAAAGCTTTCTATTTTTGTCTAAAAAAAACGGATGAAGCTTTGTATTGCCGAAAAACCCAGTGTTGGCCGAGAACTTGCCAAAGTACTTGGCGCTAACACCCAAAAAGAAGGTTTTTTAGAAGGCAATGGATATGCCGTTAGCTGGACCTACGGCCATTTTTGCACGCTTAAAGCTCCCGACGATTATGATAAACGCCTGCGATTTTGGGATTTAAACTGGCTGCCAATTATTCCGGCAACTTTTGGAATAAAACTTGTCGAAAACGAAGGATCGGTCAAACAATTTAAAATTATCGAAAGTCTGATACAACGCAGCGATTGTGAAGAAATAATAAACTGTGGCGATGCCGGTCAGGAAGGCGAATTGATTCAGCGCTGGGTGTATCAAAAAGCAGGAAATAAAAAGCCGGTCAAGCGATTATGGATTTCTTCATTAACGGAAACGGCCATCCGCGAAGGTTTTTCAACTTTGAAAAACGCATCGGATTACGATCGTTTGTATTTTGCCGGAAGTGCAAGGGCCATTGGCGATTGGCTGCTAGGCATAAATGCGAGTCGTTTGTATACCATTAAATACGGCAACGGAAAAAATGTGCTTTCCATCGGACGAGTGCAAACGCCAACTTTGGCAATGATTGTAAATCGTTATCTCGAAATCGAAAATTTTAAATCAGAGGCGTTTTGGGAACTTAAAACCATTTATCGCAATGTTCAATTTAGCTACGATGGCGGCCGGTTTATCGAAAAAGACAAGGCTGAAATTGTTTTCGCTGAAATTGAAAACGAGCAATTTGAAATTGTCGATTTTTCAAAAAATCCGGGTAAGGAGTATGCGCCTAAACTTTTTGATTTAACTTCTTTGCAGGTCGATTGCAACAAAAAACTAAACCTCTCAGCCGATGAAACTTTGCAAACAGCTCAATCGCTCTATGAAAAAAAACTGATAACTTATCCACGGGTAGATACCAGCTATTTGCCCGACGATATGTTTCCGAAAATTGAAAATATTTTAAATCAACTCAATAGCTATCAAAAAGAAATTCAGCCGATTAAAGAATTTGGGATAAAACAATCGAAACGGATTTTTGATAATTCTAAAATTACGGATCATCATGCTATTATTCCCACGGGAATTGAAAACTTATCAATAAATGATAGGGAAAAGGCTGTTTACGATGCCATTGTTTTGCGTTTTTTGGCTAATTTTTATCCCGATTGCGAAGTTTCAAATACCAAAGTTCAAGGAAAAGCAAAAGCGTATTTGTTTAATGCAAGCGGAAAAGAAATCTTGGTTCCCGGATGGAAAATACTGTATCAGTTAAGCGAAGAAAAAGAGGATGAAAAAGAAGAGATTCAAAACATTCCGGCATTTGATTTAGGAGAAACGGGGCCACACGAAGCACAAATTCTCGAAAAGAAAACCCAGCCGCCCAAATTATATACCGAAGCCACACTTTTAAGAGCCATGGAAACTGCCGGTAAACTGATTGAAGATGAAAATTTGCGCGAAGTTTTAAAAGCAAACGGTATCGGTAGGCCATCAACACGGGCAAATATTATCGAAACGCTGTTTAAGCGCAATTATATTGAGCGTAAGCGCAAATCTTTAATTCCGACCAGCACGGGCATCGAATTAATAAAAACCATCGATTATGAGCTTTTAAAATCGCCTGAACTCACCGGACAATGGGAACAAAAACTCAGTTTAATCGAAAAAGGAAATTACGATCTAAACCAATTTCTTAATGAAATGAAAGAAATGCTAAGGCAATTGGTTGATGATGTGCGCTATAAAACCGTTGAAAAAAATATTGGCGAAATAGAAGTAGTTAAAAAAACTTCAAAAACTCCCCCCAAAAATAAAACCATAAAGGAGGGCGATACCTGTCCGCTTTGCAAAACAGGAAAAATAATTAAAGGCAAGTCTGCATATGGATGTAGTGAATGGAAATCCGGTTGTAATTATCGAACTAAATAAACATACTCTAATGCTGTATTTAAATCATTTTTGTCCCGTAAAAACGGAAACAAGTCAATTTTTAACAGCCTGTCCATCCTAAAAGGTTGATTTTCAGATTGGGCTAAAGCCCATTTTTCAATGACTTATTAATTACCCCGGCATTAATGCCGGGGCTATTCAAGACACTGCAACCATAGGGCTTTAGCCCAATTATTCAAATTTTAACCTGACACTGCTGTGTTTAAATATAAAAATTGGCCTCAATTCGTTCTAAAACCTCAACCTCAGCCTCAATCTCAACCTCAATCTCAACCTCAACCTCAGCCTCAACCTCAACCTAAATCTTTGTGTAAATTATCAGATTCTTACATTATTCTTGTCCGTTTCCACTTTTCCGTTATTTTTGTATTTCTATATCGAAACAATTTAAATTTCAATGAATATGAAGAAAAATGTATTCGTGCTAATGGCAGCTTTATTGTTGTCAGTTACCACAATTAACCCAACCAAAGCTTGTACAAACTATCTGATAACCAAAGGTGCATCAACAGATGGTTCAACAATGATTTCCTATGCGGCCGATTCGCATGTTCTTTTTGGTGAACTTTATCATTGGCCGGCAGCAAAATGGGCCGACAATGCCATGCTTGATGTGTATGAATGGGATACCGGAAAATATCTTGGTGCAATAAAACAAGCCAAAGAAACCTATAATGTTGTAGGCAATATGAATCAGTTTCAGCTAGCCATCGGTGAAACTACTTATGGCGGAAGAAGCGAATTGAGCGATCCAACTGCAATTATGGATTATGGCAGCTTGATTTACATTGCTTTGCAACGATCTAAAAATGCACGCGAAGCTATAAAAACCATTGCTGATTTAATGCAGGAATACGGTTATTACAGTTCAGGCGAATCTTTTTCAATTGCCGATCCGAACGAAGTCTGGATCATGGAAATGATTAGCAAAGGAACAGTAGAAAAAGGCGCTGTTTGGGTTGCCCGTTTAATTCCGGATGGTTATGTTAGCGGACATGCCAATCATGCGCGAATTGAAACTTTTCCTTTAGCAGATGGAAAAACTTCCATCACTTCCAAAGAATTGGATAAAATTTTCAATAAAGAAGTAACAACGGTTTATGCCCACGATGTAATTGACTTTGCCCGTAAAATGAATTGGTATAAAGGCAAAGACACTAATTTTAGTTTTTCAGAAACTTATGCACCTGTCGATTTTGGTGGCGCTCGTTTTTGTGAAATGCGTGTTTGGAGCATGTTCGATCAAGTAGTTGATTATATGGATAAATATTGGGAATATGCCAAAGGAAATATTGAGCATAGCGAAAAACTTGCCAATGGCGATGAAAATATCGACGGTTATGCTACCAACCGGATGCCTTTATGGATTAAACCAAGCAAAAAAATTAGCGTTCAGGATATGATGCATTTTATGCGTAACCATTTAGAAGACACAGAATTGGATATGAGTAAAGATGCCGGAGCAGGCCCGTTTGGTGTTCCTTATCGTTGGAGGCCAATGACCTGGAAGGTTGACGATGTAACCTATTGCCACGAGCGAGTTACTGCCACTCAACAAACCGGTTTTTCTTTTATTTCTCAGTCACGTTCATGGTTACCCAACGAAATTGGCGGAATAATTTGGTTTGGAATGGATGATGCCGCAAGTACAGTTTATGCACCGCTTTATTCAAGCATGACTGAATCGCCAAAGACTTTTGAAAGAGGAAATGGAGCGATGATGGTTTGGAGCGATAATGCAGCCTTCTGGGTGTTTAATCAGGTGACAAATTATGCCTATACCCGTTATAGCGATATTCATCCTGAAGTTGCTGAAAAGCAAAAAATGTTTGAAGATGGTTTCGTAAAGAAAGTGGCTGAAACAGATAAAGTTGCTCAGGATTTAATGAATAAAAGCGCAAAAAAAGCAGTTAAATATTTAACTAATTTTTCTGTAAATGAGGCTGATAACCTTACCTATGCATGGAAAGAATTTTATCAGTATTTATTTATGAGATATATGGATGGAAACATTAAAACTGCCGATCCGGGCCAGCAAAATCCAAAGGTTAAACAAAACCCCTATAGCGAAAGCTTTTTAAGAACCATTGTTAAAGATCATGGTGATAAAATAAAAGTTCCTGCAGCTGGCGGACATTAATCGATTTATTCGCACCTGAAAAAAGCCCTTGGAAATTACGACCAAGGGCTTTTTTCTTTGAATTCTAAAATTTTGAAAGCTATTGAATCAGCAATATTAAAATCTACACGACCTTCCGACTTTCCGACCTTTGAATATTAAGGATTCATCTCATACGCATCCACATTGGCATAAACATAATTTTTCCAAATTGTTTTTTCTCTTTCCGTATCCACATTTGGTTTTTGAATCATTCGCAAACAATATTCCATCTGCTTTTCGGTGCTGCTTGGTTTATTATGCATTTCCAAAGCGTATTTGCTGAAATCGCGTACAATAAAATCAAATATCTGATCCACCAAAACCTTATCAATGTTCATGATTTTTGCACTTTCCAAAATCAATTGCGCATAAGGAACGAGTGTAAACATTTCGCCAATGGTTAGCATTACATCTACATTTTTAGTCTGTGCCTCGCTGGCCGGTGCTTTAACTAAGGATTCTTTAAACAATTTTACCTGATTGCGGAACAGGGCCACATTGGGTAAATCAAACAAATCGAGGGCTTTATTGTAATCGTGAAAATGTATTTTACTCAATCCGCGTGTTGGACCCTGACGGAATAAAAATTCATCGTCAGCTGCATCATTCCGTTGTTTTACTTCAGGATATTCTTTGGGTATAAAAAGAAAATTCTGCAAAAATTTAATTATCAGGGCAATATTCACATGAACGGTTCCTTCCAATTTTGGCAAAGCACGAATATCACGGGTAACCATTTCAAAAAAAGTATCTTTTTCAAAACCTTTGGCGGCAATCACATCCCACATTAAATTTACTACTTCTTCACCTTGTGTGGTAACTTTCATTTTCATAATCGGATCGTAAAGCATATATCTTCTGTCGTCCAATGAAGCAGATCGCATATAATCGGCTGTTCGGGCGGCATATAATTTCATGGCCACCAAACGGGCATAAGCATCGCTAAACAGTCTTTTTACATGCGGAAAATCAGTTACAAACATTCCGTACAATTTTCGTTTTGCGGCATGATTAATG
Source organism: Bacteroidota bacterium (assembly GCA_043804305.1). Lineage (GTDB taxonomy): Bacteria > Bacteroidota > Bacteroidia > Bacteroidales > UBA12170 > UBA12170. The sequence continues at coordinate 7,283 of JAZDJM010000455.1, read as the reverse complement.
GCTTCGTAAAAAGCGTGTGTGCACATGCCTATGGATGCCCATCCCAAATTGTATTTACCAACATTAACGGTGTTTAATGCATTGTCCCAGGCCTGCTGGCCAACGGCAAGAATATCATCTTCTGAAACCGGATAATCACGTAGAGCATATTCACCCACGTAGTTTTGGCTGTTGACTGTATTTTTTACCAAATCGTATTTCGAATGCTGATAATTGGCGATAAAAAACACATAATCATCGTTTTCCATTTTGCCAAAAGTACTTACCATATCCGCTTTATTGGCATTGCCGATATAGTATTTTGAGCCGTTTGCCAGATAAGTTCCGTCGGCTTGCTTTTTCAATCTCATCTCGGTTGAATATACATCGGCGCCATGATCTTTTTCTGAAAGGCCAAAGGCAAAAATGGAACCCGAACGTAAAAGTTTGGCTGCTTTTTGCTTGGCTTTTTCATTGTCCGACATCCAAATCGGTCCGAGACCTAAAATAGTAACCTGCCATACATACCAGTACGGAAGTCCGTAAAAACCAATAATTTCGTTAAATTCCTGAATGCGCCACATATCCCAGCGCGAATTTTTTGTTCCGTATTTTGCAGGTGTAAGCAAGTCGGCAAAAATTTCTTCTTTGCCTATAAAGTCGATAAATTCTTGATACCAGGTTCGTTCCTGATCATCCTTTTTGATGCTTGCTTTACCTTTATTTTCGAAGAAAGCAATGGTTTTTTTCATTATTTCTTCGGAGCGTTTATCGGGATAAAAACGCGAATGTTTTTTGGGATTCAGTAAAATCATAATCTTAAAGATTTGTTATTTTAGACCAAATATAACAAAATTCTTATTATCCTATGCATGCATTGTATTATTTTAGAATAGAAAAAAGCCATTGGATAAAAAAGATTCCCAATGGCTTAATCATGCATAAACAAATCTTTTAGTTCGATTGAAACTTTCGACTGTAATAAACCAAATAAACACCAAAAATGAAAAGCGGAATACTAAGCCATTGTCCCATATTTAAGGCCATTCCTGCCTCAAAACCAACCTGGTCTTCTTTAATAAATTCGATTAAGAATCGGGCGCCCCAGGTGCCAATCATCCAGATGCCAGTTAGGTAGGCGAGTGCAGGTTTTCCTGCTTTTTTATAAAAATACCAGATTAAATAGGCAAATAAGAGGAGGTAAGAAAGGCCTTCATAAATTTGAGTTGGATGATGTGGTAAAACGGCTGATCCTTCGTCGAAAGCGCGATAAAATTTAAATCCCCAAGGCAAATCGGTAACGGTGCCAAAAATTTCGGAATTCATTAGGTTTCCCATTCTGATTAAAAAGCCGGCAAGAGCAACAACAATGGCGATACGATCGGTTACCCAGAAATAATTCAGTTTTTCGCGGTAAGCAAATAAACCCAAAGCTGTTAATATTCCGATTGCTGCACCATGACTTGCCAGTCCACCTTCCCAAACATAAAGTATTTTAACCGGATTGGCCAAATAGTAAGCAGGTTCGTAAAAGAAAACATGGCCTAAGCGAGCGCCCAAAACTGTACCAAGAAGCATATAAGTAGCAAGCCTGTCGAGTGCTGTTTCGGGCATTTTTGCCATTTTAAAAAATTTTCCCATCAAAATATATCCAAAAAAGAAAGATGAGGCAAAAAGTAAACCATACCAGCGCACTTCCCAGCTTCCAAGGGTGAAAATTTGAGGTGCTACGTTCCAGTCGATAAAAGAAAGTATCATTGCATTAAATATTTGGACAAAAGTGCATATTTTTTTTAAACTGCCAAAGCACTATTTAATTTAAAGATTTGAATATCCTTTTGAATTCGTTTCGGACTTTCGACCAAAAAGGCAGTTCAAAAGAAAGCGGATATTCTTTGTGGTATTCTTTTCCGATTTGTAAATATTCGGAGTAAAAGGTGCGGGCAGTCATTTTCCATTTCAAAAGAAAAGTTTTACTGCCCTTATTTTTTTTAACTCTGCCGGTGCTTTTTTCGCCAAAATGATAAACAAGGCTTTTCCCGACTCCAAAAAAAATACGAACTCCTGTTTTATATAATTTCATCGAAAAATCAGGATCGGAATACATGCCGGGTGAAAATTCAATACTGTACCCGCCTACTAAATCCCAGACTTTTTTATGGACTACGTTTGGCGGCCATGATGCACCGCGCCAATTGTTTATGGAAAGATTATCGCAGTTGGCCAGTAATCCTTGTTCGTTAAAATTTTCTACGGAATTTCCGTAGTCCTTAATAATTGCTACAGAGCTGGGATTATTGTTTTTAATGGGTTCAATTAATGTAGCTGATAAATAAAAATAATCGGTTCCTAAAGTTTCAATTTCATCGAATAAATATTTATCCCAATTCGGACAAGCATACATATCGTCGTTCATGTATACGATATAATCGTTATTAACATGAGGGCGACAGGCATTTACTGCATAACATACGCCAAGGTTTTCTTTTGAGTAGATGAAATCGATATTCTTTTGAGTTTCGAGCCAGCCAACTGTTCCATCGGCACCTTCATTTACTGCAATTATAATTTGATTATCAAAAAAAGAATTTTTCCTTAAGCTGCTAATACATAATTTCAGATAATCTAAATTATTCCACGAAGGGATTATAATCGAAAATTTACCATTATTCGTTGAGGTGATACTTTCTTTTATTTGAAACATGATAAATGTATTAAAGAGATTTTTCGTAGCGTTTTTTTAAACTTTTGTATTTCATATAAGTCCCCCAAGCCGTAATTTTACAAATTTGAAAACCTTTTTTACCATCCAGAAAACCCAGGTTTTTAATATAATCACGCAAAAATTTTAAGCCGGTTTTTAAATAGATTTGAAAAAGATTTGTTCTTTTTCCATTTTCAAAAAGCTCTAATGCAGATAAATGAGCATATTTTTCGGTTCTTTCCCAATGCTCATTTTCGTTATAATACGAATAATGCAGTAAATCACCTTTTAAATTCCCTTTTTTATTACCACGAAAAAGGATAAATTTTTCATGCACATATTTCCCGGTCCATTCGCCGCTCCCTTTTTTATAAAGCCGAAGCTTTTTATCTGGATACCAGCCGCTATGCTTAATCCATGTGCCACAATAATTAGTTTTTCGGGCGACAAAATAGCCTTCTTTTTTCCAATTATTTTTGAGTTCAAGAATAGAATTAAAAAGCGTTTCAGAAAGGGCTTCATCCGCATCGATTGCTAAAATATGCTTGTTTTTTGCATAACTTTCAATTTCTCTGCGTGCCTTAACATAGCCTTCAAATTCTTTTTGAAATACGGTAGCGCCAAAACTTTCGGCAATTTCTTTTGTTTTATCTTTTGAAAATGAATCGAGTATTAATAACTCATCGGCCAATCCTTTAAGCGACGAAAGACATCGATGAATATTTTTTTCTTCGTTAAGCGTAATTAGGATAACAGATAATTCAATCATAAATTTTTATGAACCAAATATGAGTACAACAGGCCTAAAAATAGGACAAAGATAGTTTGTTTATATCGCTGGCAATATACTACTAAAGATTTGATTGTCGTGTTTTTTGTTAATTTCGTGCTTTATTGATTTACTATGAAGAAAACTCATCACAGCTATTTTTCAAAGCTAATAACGACAGTTTATATCGTTTTCGTATTTACTTTGCCTTTAAAAGCACAGTTTTATACAGGAGGCCAAAGCCCCGCAAAGCTGAAATGGAATCAGATAAACAGCGAATATTTTCAGCTAATATTTCCTGAAGGATTTGAAATTCAGGCCAATCGACTGTTAAATACTTTGGAATATGCCCGGATTATGAGTGGAAAATCACTTCATAATTATCCGAGAAAAATTTCTGTGGTTTTGCACAACCGAACAATTGTAAGCAATGCTGAGGTTGGCTGGGCTCCGCGAAGAATGGTGTTTTTCACGCAACAACCGCAAGATACTTATGCGCACGATTGGCTGGAACAACTGGCTTTGCATGAATACCGGCATGTGGTTCAGATTGATAAAATGAATCAGGGAATTACACGGATTTTGTCGTTTTTATTTGGAGAACAAGTTACTGCCGGAGTTTATGGATTGTTTGTTCCCTGGTGGTTTATTGAAGGCGATGCAGTGGTTAATGAAACGGTCTTAAGCAAATCAGGCAGAGGAAGACAGCCTTTTTTTGAAATGGAATTACGATCACAACTTTTAGAAAAAGGGATTTATTCTTACGATAAAGCTGTGCATGGATCGTTTAAAAATTTTACTACTTCGCATTATAATTTGGGGTATTATTTGGTTGGCTATGGCAGAACACAATATGGCTCTGAAATGTGGAATAATGCGTTAAACAATGTGGCAAAAAAACCGTTTTCTTTTACACCTTTTTCATCGGGAATCAAAAAAGAAACGAACTTAAATAAGGAGGGTTTTTATAAAAAAGTATTGATCGATTTAGATTCTATTTGGCAAAATCAAGATACAGAAGTGGAGAAAACCAATTTAGTACTTATAACAAAATCGGATTCCTATGTCAATTATCTAAATCCGGTAGCACTATCCGAAAAAGAACTTGTTGCGATGAAAGAAGATTTTTCTGATGTTGGCAAAATAATTCAAATTGATAGCAATGGAAAAGAACAAAAGTTGTTGATTCCGGGCAGATATTTTAGGGAATCCTTATCCGCTAAAAATGGTTTAATATGTTGGGCTGAATACGATTACGATCCACGCTGGGATTATCAATCGTATTCTAAAATTTATACTTATTCCCCCGGCACGCAAGAAAAACGATTAATTACCTCAAAGCAAAAATATTTTTCGCCGGCACTTAACAGTCAGGGAACTAAAATTGTGGTGGCTGAATCGTCGGTAAATTATGAACATTATCTGGCAATTGTGGAATTGGCCGGTGGATTAAAAGAACGTGTTTATTCTACCAGTACCAACGATTTTTTAAGTTATCCTAACTGGTCGGATGATGATAAAAAACTGATAGCCATTAGTTTAAATAAAAACGGGAAAAGTATTGTCGAATTTGATGTAAACTCCGGCGATTATAAATACTTATTGCCATTTAGCGAAATAGATTTAAGCAAGGCCATTTATTGGAAAGATTTTGTTATCTATCAGGCTGCTTATTCTGGAATAAGTAATATTTATGCTTTGCATATTCACTCGGGCGAAATTTATCAAATTACTTCTTCAACTTTTGGCGCGCATAGTCCTCAAATCTGGAATGAAAATTTATTGTATTCCGATTACAGCTCAAATGGAAATCAAATTGCTATAAGCAAATTGGACACTAATTTTTGGAAACCGATATCGAAAATTGAGAATTCAAATTATCCCTTAGCGGAAATTTTAAGTGATCAGGAAAACAATCTTCTGATCAGCGATTCAATTCCAAAGACAGAATATGAAGTAAAAAAATACCATAAGATTTCGCATTTATTCAATCCGCACAGTTGGGGTCCGTTTACCTTTAATGCTGATTCCTATGAATTTAAGCCCGGTCTTTCTGTAAGTTCACAAAATAAATTATCTACTTTAATATTAAGTCTGGGCTACGAATTTGACTTAAATAATCAGGAAGGAACCTATTATGCCGATGCAAGTTATTTAGGTTGGTATCCGGCGCTTAATTTTAAAGCCAAATATGGCTACCGCGAAAGGCTGGTACATGATAATCAACGCGACAGCTCATTTATTATGAGCTATCACGAAACTGATATGCATGCCGGAGCATATATCCCTTTGTATTTTTCGTCGGGCAATTGGTATCAGCGTATTCAGCCTCAAATTAATTTTGAATACAAACAATTGGATGTTTTAAATCCGGGTGTTCGTTTGCATCGAAATAATTACAAAATAATGGATTACCGCTTCAGTTTTTCCAATTTCATGCGTTCGCCGGCTCAAAATATGTATCCGCAATGGGGACAACAATTTTCTTTCATTTATCAAAACACACCTTTTGATAAATCGGGAAATTATATTGCCATAAGTTCTATTTTCTACTTTCCGGGAATTATGAAACACCAAGGCTTACGGTTTTATATCGCCTATCAAAAAAAGATTGAAGATGCCGGTTTTTACAACAATCAGATTTCATTTTCGAGAGGTTATACCGGCTTGAATTTTGATGAATCCTTCAGTGTTAAAATCGATTATAAATTGCCGCTTGCTTATCCCGATTTTAATTTAGGCCCTTTGATATATATAAAACGAATTAGTACTGCAGTTTTTTATGATCAAACAAAAGGTACAGGTGAGGATCTTTCTAAATTTCGTTCTCTGGGAAATGATATTTTGCTGGATATTCATGTGCTGCGATCGTTTGTACCCATCGAAATCGGATTACGGTCGGTATATCTTATCGATAGCAAAACCCCTTATTTTGGATTTTTGGGAAGTATTAAACTGTAAGTTTCATTTAATCGTAAATATGCAAAACAGTGCCGTCGTACGAAGTGTGGTATTGTTTTAATCGATACTGCGAGGGGCCGCTCACGTTGCTTCCGTCTAAAATTAAAAAAACAGATTTACAACAGGAAGCGTCTGAAATGGTTAATCGGCTTTGGTCTACCACTAATCTTGAACATTGATTTCCGGTGCAACAGGCATCCGGATCGTGCGGGCAAGTTCTTTCAAAGGCTAAAAATTCAGAATCGGTCAGCCGATAAACAATAATTCCTCTGCTTGGATAATTTGCGGTAAGATACACAAATCCGCCAATGGTGTTGATATCAATATATTGCGTAGAGTTTGGAAATAACTGAATATTAACATCAACATAAGGCAAAGGCGTATAAGGTTCTTTTTGGCAGGATGCAAAAAAAATAATCAGTAATATCGAAGTTTTAAGCAATTTTGCTTTCATAAATCAAAAGAACGAAAAAAACTTTAATTTCTTACCAATTGCGATTAATCTTCTTCATCAATTTCAAGATGCTCAAGAAAATCAATACTTTTTTCAATTTCAAGATACATGAGTTTATCCGTTTTTGTAAACGCTACTTTTGTCCGGAATGACTCAATAAAATCTTCAACAAGTTGTGACGACTTTAATGGCCGCCGAAATTCGAGTGCCTGTGCTGCATTCATCAATTCAATGGCCAATATTCGCTTAAGATTTTCCATTATTTTGTAGGCCTTGGTAGCTGCATTAGCTCCCATACTTACATGATCTTCCTGGCCTTGCGAAGAACTAATGCTATCAACAGATGCCGGAGTAGCCAATTGTTTGTTTTGACTAACAATTGAAGCGGCTGTATATTGCGGTATCATAAATCCGCT
>JAZDJM010000454.1:0-4126 GCA_043804305.1 Bacteroidota bacterium | reverse complement strand
TTTTAATAAAAATATATCAAAATCAAAGATTCAAAATTAAGGTAAATAGGCGCAATGGTTGGAAAGAAAAGCAGATAAAAGAAATATATTCCAGATTAAAGGTAATAAAAAGTCCTCCCTCAGCTAGAAATACTTTCCGGCGGCATAACTCCAAGACAAAAGCTACTACCCCTTTGGCCTGAGACTGGAGTAGGATTAACATTTAATTTGCCCGATAATTTACCAGATAATAAATACCTTTACAACAGAAAAGAATTACAAATGGATTTTGATTTTGACTGGTATGATTACGGGGCTAGGTTTTATGATCCCGCTCTGGGAAGATGGACTACAATAGACCCACTATGTGAAGATGGTGGACAAGAATCAGTTACTCCTTATGGATATGTTTTTAACAACCCAATTAAACAAAATGACCCGAATCCTCACAAAAAAAGAAATCTAAAAAGGAAAATAAAGGGAAGCAGATAGTTGATAACAGTCTATTAGTCGTCATCCAGTGAAATTTTTAAAAACCATTAAAATTTAGATTGGTTTTGTATGCAAATTGTATGCAAATAAAAAAGAGCTACAAAAATAACATTTGCAACTCTTTCATTATCAGGTGGAGAATAGCGGAATCGAACCGCTGACCTTTTGACTGCCAGTCAAACGCTCTAGCCAACTGAGCTAATCCCCCATTTGAGTTTGCAAATTTAATTAAATAATTTTTCCTGCAAACGTTTTTAATAAAATAATTGAAAATTGAAGGATGTTTGATCTTTAAGGCTTTTATGTATTTTTGTTTTGCAATTTGAATTATGAAACCAGCTAAAAACAAATCAGCTTTAAAGGTCCAGAAAGGAATTCAGCCACCGGATTCCATAAATCCAAATCATATAAGCAAACGAAATTCAGGCAGGTATACACCAGATTATTATGTCGACGGAATTATAAATGGTAACAGGGCATTGTTAAGCCAGGCAATAACGCTGATTGAAAGCACTTTGCCCAAAGATCAGGAATTGGCACAACAAATTATCGAAAAATGTTTGCCCCATGCCGGTAAATCTTTAAGGATTGGAATTACTGGTGTTCCGGGAGTCGGGAAAAGCACTTTTATTGAGGCATTAGGTGTTTTAGTGGTGGAGAAATTCAGCAAAAAGCTTGCTGTTCTGGCTATCGATCCAAGCAGTGCAAGAAGCAAAGGCAGTATTTTGGGCGATAAAACACGAATGGAAAAATTGGCTGTTCATACAAATGCCTTTATTCGTCCTTCGCCCTCTGCCGGATCCTTAGGTGGCGTTGCTCAAAAAACGCGCGAAAGCATTGTGCTTTGCGAAGCTGCTGGCTATAACGTGATTTTTGTTGAAACGGTGGGCGTTGGACAAAGTGAAACAGCTGTTCATGCAATGGTCGATTTTTTCTTACTCTTAATGCTTGCCGGTGCAGGCGATGAGTTGCAAGGGATTAAACGCGGGATTATGGAAATGGCCGATGCGCTGATTATAAACAAGGCGGATGGTGATAATTATCAAAAAGCTCTTCTGGCAAAAGCACAATATGCTAATGCGCTTCATCTTTTTCCTAAATCACCTTCGGGTTGGGAAACAAAAACAGCCGTTTGTTCTTCTAAAGAATTCAGCGGAATTGAGGAAATATGGAAACTAATTGAAGAATATCAGGAGTTTACTCAAGAAAACGGATATTTTCATCAGAAAAGGAGAGAACAGGATATACACACTTTAATATCGAGTTTAGAAGATAAACTGCAAACACTTCTTTTTTCGAATTCAGCCATTCAAAAGTATAGAAACGAGCTTCAAAAAAATGTGGCAGATCAAAAATTAAGTCCTTATCAAGCCGCAGAAGATTTACTTCAATTTATAATCGAAAATTTTCAGAATCCTTAATTGGTCTTCAGATCTTTTTTTGCAGGAAAAATCAAGGAAGCAATGATACTTACTCCAATTATCAATAGAATTAAATACAAAGATTCTACTGTTCCAATACCAAGATTTTCGTATAAGAAATCGTGAAAAAGTAATTTTACACCGATAAAAGTCAGTAATACTCCAAGACCATATTGTAAAAATCTGAATAATTGCATAACATTTGATACCAGGAAGAAAAGTGCCCTAAGGCCAAGTATTGCAAAGATATTTGAGAAAAATACAATATAAGGATCAAGGGTAATACTAAAGATTGCAGGTATACTGTCTACTGCAAATATTACATCTGAAAACTCAACGACAAGGAGCACTAAAAACAAAGGGGTGATAAAGTATTTGCCATTCCGTTTGATGAAAAACCTTTGTCCTACGTAATCCCCGGCCAATTTAAAATGCTTGCTGGCAAACTTTACAACCGGATGATTTTTGGTCTCGCTGTGTCCTTTGGATTTTTGAAAATATATTTTCGTTCCGCTTTAAATCTGAAAACCACCAAAAATATAAAGTACCCAATAGAATTTATGAATAAGAGCGGCGCTGGCAAAAATGAAGATAAAACGCATGACTACTGCGCCTACAATTCCCCAAAAAAGTACCCGGTGATAATATTTGGTTTCAATACCAAACCCGCTAAATATCAGAATGATAACAAAAATATTATCTACCGATAACGCTTTTTCAATTAAATAGGCTGTGATATATTCAAGCGATAGGTTTTTATTGTATAAATCGCGGGCTTCTTCCAGATTCAAACCTGCAATATCAATGGGATGGCGGTAAAAACTAATTTTTGCCTGAAATTCTTCTAATGTATCTAATCCATGAACCAGATGGCCAAAGTGCCTGAAAAAGAAATAAAAAGATACGCCAAGTCCAACCCAAAACAAGCTCATCCACATCGCTTCCTTTAGGCCAACCACATGGGCTTTTTTGTTGAAAATACCCAAATCGATAGACAGCATTATAATAATTAGAACGATAAAGCCGGAGAAAAAAATTAATTCTTGAGAATTCATGAATTTAAGATTATAAATTAGATTTTTGCGGGTGCAAATATAGGAATATTTCTTATTTAGACAAGGTTAAAATTAGCACTTAATTAAATTGAAAAATTACAATAACAATTCTTTAAATCTGATAATTAATAGCTTATGCAGGCTGCTTTTAAATGTTAGCCGTCAGTGGGCAGCAAACCCTTATCCAATCGTTTTGTTAAAATTGTTTTGCATAATCTGGAGTCTTTTAGTTTTCATATGTCTATAATTTGTTTTTCAATTGCCATATGGAACTCGCCAAATAGTCATCCTTGTGTGTGAGTAAATTTTACTCATGGCTCGTTTCATGTGTTTATAATTTGTTTTTTAATTGGCTTCGCCGAGCTCGTAAACTCGGTTGGCTTCGCCGAGCTCGTAAACTCGGTTGGCTTCGCCGAGCTCGTAAACTCGGTTGCCACTACTTGTCCCGATTTTTCGGGATGGAACATCCACGATAATCATCCTCCTATGTGTCAAAATTGTTTTGTCGTGGATGTTTCATTCGTCAATTTCGTTATCTGGTATATTCTTCTTTAATGTTATACGCCATTAAAACTTCTCCATGTCGAATGAATAAAACGCCATTCTTAATTGTTGGATGCGCAAAATGTTCTTTTTGTCCTTTGCTTATGCTAAACTTACTTAATACGGTAAGTTCTGTTGGATTTGGATCGATAAGCATCACTTCGCCTTTTTGATTGTAATAATAGAGCAAGTTATCTGCGGCAATTACAGCTCCGGCTCCAATTTTTAATGAGCTTACAATTTCACCGGAATTTTTATCCACACACATAAATATTGGTTTAGCAGTGCCACAGCTGTATAAATAATTACCGATTAACAGAACACCACCCATATAACTGTCAAAATCCGGTTTGCGCCAGATCTCCTTAACTGAACTTCCGTCCTTTGGCAATTGTAATTTTACACCGCCATTGCCATCTCCGGCCACATAATAGATATTCTCATCTTCAAAAATAACCGTATTCGAATGGGTATCACCCATACCCGGTTTCCTTTTTTCAGGTTCTACATTCGTTTGTGCGTGTGTCCATAAAAGTTCTCCGGTTTGGGTGTCAATTCCCAATAATGAATAAGATGAAAAATGCACTAAAATAGTTCTGTGTGGTAAATTAATGATTTGTGGTGAGTTATAAGCCG
>JAZDJM010000453.1:0-13468 GCA_043804305.1 Bacteroidota bacterium | reverse complement strand
AATTCCGGCCATTCAAAAATATTGATTTACAAAGACAATATCGATAATATTATTGGCTATTTACATGCTTTCGATATTTTTTCGAAACCAAATGATATTAAAAGCATTCTGCGTCAGGTTCCAATTATTCCTGAAAGTATGTATGCCAATCATGTGCTTTCACTATTTATCAAACAAAACAAAAGTATAGCCGTGGTTGTGGATGAGTTTGGCGGAACCAGTGGCATAGTGACTTTAGAAGATATTATGGAAGAAATCTTCGGCGAAATTGAGGATGAATTTGACAAGGGATTGCTTATTTACAAAAACCCATCGCCCGGCGTTTATGTGTTTTCCGGCCGAATTGAAATCGATTTTATCAACGAAAAATACAATTTAAACCTTCCGGAATCTGAAGAATACGAAACACTGGCCGGATACATTATTCATGAATATGAAAATATCCCTTTTGAAAAGGATAAAATACTCATTAATAATTATATGATTGAAGTTTTAAAAGCCTCGGAAACCAGAATTGAATTGGTAAAAATTCAAACTAAACCTAATCAGTAATGATTGGTTTTAATTTGATTATCCAGATATTGATCCATATCAAACTCCATATCGTGCAATAAACCTGTACGCATATCGTATATCCATCCATGAACCATAGGAAAGCCGTTTTCGAGATAAGAGTTTTTGATAAAGTCGATTTGAAGTAATTTCTCGCATTGGGCAATAACATGAAGTTCAGATAAAACATCATTTTGCGAAGTAATATCAGTGATTTTTTCGAGTTCAATCAAATTTTTCTGTTTCACCGCTCTAATATTATCCAGCCAATATTCCATTGCGCCATCAAATGTATTGCCTGAATTGGCAGCAATAACACCGCCGCACCCATGATGACCGGAAACTACAATGTGCTTGATTTTCAATACTGTAACGCCGTATTGTAAAACTGCCATTATATTTTTATCCTCAAGAGAAACAACATTGGCTATATTCCGGTGAACAAAAATATCGCCGATATCCATTCCTGTTAAATCGCCAATGGCAACACGGCTGTCTGAGCACCCGATATATAAAAAATGAGGATCCTGTTCTTTAAAATGATCTTTAAAAAAATAACGATCTTTTTTCGTTTTATCATCAGCCCAATCACGATTTTGTTGAAAAATACGATCGTACATTTCCTGATCTTCCCGGCTTAATTTTATTGGTGACATGCGATGATATTTTTTAATCTAATTTAAGTACAGCCATAAAAGCGGATTGAGGAACCTCTACATTTCCAACTTGTCGCATCCGTTTTTTACCTTTCTTTTGCTTTTCGAGCAATTTTCTTTTTCGGGTAATATCGCCACCATAACACTTAGCGGTCACATCTTTACGAACGGCTTTTACAGTTTCGCGTGCAATAATTTTTGCACCAATAGCCGCCTGTATGGCAATATCAAACTGTTGGCGAGGTATTAATTCTTTAAGTTTTACGCACATTTTGCGGCCAAATTCATAGGCATTATCCCTGTGAATTAAAGTTGAAAGTGCATCCACCGGCTCGGCATTTAATAAAATATCGAGTTTACTCAGGTTTGCAGGTTTATAGCCTGATAAATGATAGTCAAAACTTGCATAACCTTTGGAAATACTTTTCAATTTATCGTAAAAATCAAATACGATTTCGCCCAACGGCAGATTAAACGTAAGCTCCACTCTATCGGCCGATAAGTAAACTTGATTTAATAATTCGCCCCTTTTATCGATGCATAATTTCATTACAGATCCTACATAATCTGACTTAGAAATGATCTGCGCCCGAATATAGGGTTCCTCAATATGATCGATGTATTTTTGATCGGGCAATCCGGACGGATTATGCACTTCGGTTACTTCTCCTCTGTTGGATATCACTTTATAGGAAACATTGGGCACTGTTGTAATTACATTCATATCAAACTCCCGGTCGAGTCTTTCCTGAACAATTTCCATATGCAGGAGTCCTAAAAATCCGCATCTGAATCCAAAACCGAGAGCAACACTCGATTCCGGCTCAAAAGTAAGCGAAGCATCGTTTAACTGCAGTTTTTCGATGCTTGCACGTAATTCTTCATAATCGTCGGCATCAACAGGATAAATTCCGGCAAAAACCATTGGTTTTACTTTTTCAAATCCTTCTATTGCTTCTTTGCATGGATTGGCAACATGAGTAATGGTATCTCCAACCTGAACTTCTTTGGCCGTTTTGATTCCGGAAATGATATAACCCACATCGCCGGTTCTCATGACTGAGCGAGGAATTTGCGACATTCTGAGAACGCCAATTTCATCGGCATGGTAAGTTTTTCCGGTAGCAAAGAACTTTACGTGGTCGCCTTTTTTTATTTCGCCATTCATCACTCTGAAATAGGCAATAATTCCACGAAAAGAATTAAAAACCGAATCGAAAATCAAAGCCTGAAACGGGGCTTTTGGATCGCCTTTTGGCGCAGGAACCCGAGTAATAATTGCTTCCAATATTTTATCTACACCATATCCTGTTTTACCGCTGGCGGGAATAATATCATCTGCCGAACATCCTATTAATTCAATAATTTGGTCGGAAACCTCTTCGGGCATTGCATTTTCCAGATCCATTTTATTCATTACAGGAATAATTTCCAGATCATTTTCAATTGCCAGATAAAGATTTGAAATGGTTTGTGCCTGTATGCCCTGAGTTGCGTCAACTATTAATAATGCCCCTTCGCAGGCGGCGATTGACCGTGAAACTTCGTAGGAGAAATCAACATGGCCCGGTGTATCAATCAGATTCAGCACATAGGCTTTGCCGTCCTGCATATAATCCATCTGAATAGCATGACTCTTTATGGTAATGCCACGCTCACGTTCTAAATCCATACTGTCAAGGGCTTGTTCCTGCATGTCTCTTCCGGTAATGGTACCGGTAAATTCCAAAAGACGATCGGCTAAGGTGCTCTTTCCGTGATCAATATGAGCTATGATACAAAAATTTCTTATATTCTCCATTGGCGTGGTTTTTCAATAATAACAAAAAAAGATTCAGCATCTAAAAAAATAAATGATAAAATGCACCTATTAATTCTATCCTTAGCGCAAAACCCTGCAGTTTAACGAATTGATTATAAACTTAGTTCAATTCCGATACAATGTCAAGACAGTCAAAGGACTTTTTGAAGCTGCTTCTTGCTTTAAAAAAAGCCATGCAAAATTACAATTTTCAGTGAATTAAAAGCTAATATTTTTAAGCATTAAAAAGCCCGGTTTTATTGGCCGGGCTTTTTACATTTCTATTCTAAAACTAATAATTAGTTTCTTTTATTTCGAAATAGGATTGCGGGTGTAGACAAGCCGGGCAAGTTTTAGGAGCTTTTAATCCCTCGTGCAGATAGCCGCAATTTCTGCATTTCCATACTATCTTTCCATCACGTTCAAAAACTTTCCCTTTATCCAAATTTTTATACAGCGTACGGTAGCGTTTTTCATGGGCTTCCTCCACTTTGGCAATCATCTTAAATGCTGTTGCAATCTCTTTAAAACCTTCTTCTTCGGCAATTTTGGCAAATTCCGGATAAAGCTCAGTCCATTCTTCCTCTTCACCATCGGCAGCAGCTTTTAAATTTTCAAGAGTTGTACCAATTTTGCCCGCAGGATAAGTAGCGGTAATTTCAACCATATTTCCTTCAAGAAACTTGAAAAACCTTTTTGCATGCTCTTTTTCATTCAATGCTGTTTCCTCAAAAAGGGCGGCAATTTGTTCTAATCCCTCTTTTTTTGCTTGTTTTGCAAAATAATCGTAGCGCATTCTTGCTTGCGATTCGCCGGCAAAAGCTTTCAATAGATTTTGCTCTGTTTTACTTCCCTTTAAACTACTCATCTGTTAAATTTTTTATAGGTTAACTAAATTTATATTTCTTTTAAAAATCGATTTATATTACCTCATGGGTTCAAAATCAGATTTCTTAACACCACAAGTTGGACAAACCCAATCGTCTGGAATATCTTCAAATGCAGTACCGGGGGCAATTCCACTATCCGGATCGCCCTCAAACGGATCATAAATATGGCCGCAAACGGTACATTCCCATTTTTGCAATAATGCCTGATTATCATTTTTAGCTTCTTTTTCAGTTTGCTTATTCAATTTAGATTTATCGATATAAGTTGGAGCATTTTTAGGTGCTACGCCATTCTTTACATCACGGTAATGGGCATACGTCAAAGGTTGCGAAGAGGCAGAAATTAGCTTTGCATCCATTACTTCACCAATAAATATAAGGTGAGATCCGACATCGGTTTTCTGAACAACCTTACATTCAAACCAGGCATTGCTATCCTGAAGCAAAATCGGAACCCCGCTTTGGCCGGTTATATAGTCCAGATCTTCAAATTTATTAACTGTATCTCCGGATTTATATCCCATTGTGGATATAATTTTCTGATTTGCTTCTCTATCTAAGACAGAAACGGAGAAGTACCCGCTTTGGTCTATCATCTGAGCAGAAAAATTATCTTTGCTACAACTTATGGCAAGCTGGGCTGGTTCAGCAGTAACCTGAAAAACCGTATTTGCGATATATCCATTCAATTTGTTTTTGTTAGCACTTCCAACAACAAACAATCCATAGGATAGTTTAAAAAAAGCTTCTATTTGCATGCGTAAAATTTTAGTTTAATATTGATTCAAACCTACATGAAATTCTGTAATTACACAAGAACTTAATGAAAAACTTCATGTAAATCCCTCTGTCCAATTCAATCAAATTTGCTTGTCAGGTGAAATATAACAAAATTCCGGCAGTTAATCGTCATTCATGCAAATTTAATCTGTAATTCATTTCTAAAACAATCAAAATTCGCAAAAGCTCAAAATTAATCCGGCAGATTTTATTAACTTTGCCACGCTCGTATTAATTATTATAAATTAACCTGAAAGGAGGCTGAAATGATTGAAACCGTAAAGCTGGGAACCCTCCGATGGAATCACATTAATCATCCTGAAGAAAAAGATTTTGAATTTCTATTAAATAAATATCACGTACACCCTCTTGATATCGATGATTGCAGGAGTAAGGTTAACCAAAGGCCTAAGGTAGATATTTATGACGATTATTACTTTCTGATTCTCCATTTTCCAATATTTGATTTGGAAGGCCGTTTTTTGCGCAGCAAAGAAGTTAAAATTTTTTGGTGGGAAGAACAAATTACAACTATTGGAGGCTCAAACTGGGTAATTGGTAAAATGTTTAAGGAAGCCATTGATCAGGAAAACAGAGGCGAAAAATTCGAGGTTGGAACAACAGATGCGCTTCTGTATCTAATTCTTGAAACCGTAATGAAAGAATCTTTTCCGGTGGTTAGACGAATTGGAGAAGATGTAGACCGGGCCAGTCGTGAGCTGTTTAATAGAAAATCGGAGAAAGTAATTGAGCGGATTTCTATTGCACGAAAAAACATTATTTTACTCAATACAGTTATTAAACCACAGCTTCGTATTTTTCTAAAATTCGAGAAAGGTGAAGTAGAAGGATTTGCCGATAATATGGAAGATTATTGGGGTAACATTCTTGATAATTATCAGAAGATGTGGGATATGGTTGAAGATTATCAGGAATTAATTGAGGGTTTAAGCAGTACTTTCGATTCGTTAATGGCAAACAGAACCAATGAAGTGATGCGGATTCTTACTTTAATTTCATCAATAATATTGCCTTTAACCTTTATTACCGGAATTTACGGAATGAATGTTGATTTACCCTGGCAACATCAGGGAGTTGCTTTTATAATTATCCTAATCACTTTGATTTCCATTGCGGTAGTAATGGTAATTTATTTCAAGAAAAAGCGATGGATGTAAAAGAATAAATTTAAAATCTTATTACTTCCAATTTAGATTTAAGCAATCATTGCCGACTACTCTTTTACTAGATTCTAAATGAATTCAGATTTGCTTTTAAGCAAATAGTGGGCATAAAAAAACCGTTTAAATCCTAAAACTTAAACGGTTTAATTCCTTGTAATCTTCCTTGTTTTTGTTGACCCACTAGGGCTCGAACCTAGACTCTTCTGAACCAAAATCAGACGTGTTGCCAGTTACACCATGGGTCAATTGCTAAATGCGTGGCAAAGATACATTTTTTTTGAAAAACCCAAGAAAAATATTTCTGAAAAATTTTCCGGGTTTTGGCTCTGGCAGAATATTTATATTGCAGGTTTAACAGCCGATGCAGCTGCCAAAGTGGCCATCTCTTTATCAAAAAGAAATAACCCTCCCTGTGTACTTCCGGCCAAGTTCAATTTATCCAATATTTCGCGCGAAGAAGATTCTTCTTCCACCTGTTCTTGTATGTACCATTGTAGGAAATTAGAGGTTAAATAATCTTTTTCCTGAAAACAAACTTCGTACATGGAATTAATCATGCCGGTAACCATTACTTCGTGAGTCAACACTTCTTTGAATAATGCCTGAATATTTTCCCAATTATTTGAAGGTTTTGGCAAAGAGTCTGTTACGGCATTCCCACCACGTTCGTTAACATAATGAACCAGCTTAATCATATGGATACGTTCTTCTTCGGCATGAGCATATAAATACTTTGCACTTCCCGGAAATCCATTTCTGTCGCACCATACTGCCATTGCAAAGTACAGGCGTGATGCATGCTCTTCTGCATTAATTTGCTTGTTTAAAGAAGCTTCAACAGTTTTATTCATAATTTCACTTTTTAAATTAATTGATAAAAGCCTGATTTTTTACCATCAAACCTACATGAAATTCTGCAGTTACACAAGAACTCCATAAAAACGTTTTGTAGGCTTCCCCTGTTTATTATTATCAATACTTTTTTCCAGAGGAGGTTTAGTTATTTTTTAATGCCTCAGCACCACCCACGATCTCTAAAATTTCGGCTGTAATTGATGCTTGACGGGCTTTATTATATTGCAGTTTTAATGTTTTCAGCATTTCTGAAGCATTATCAGTTGCCTGAGACATGGCTATCATTCGTGCGCCATGTTCGGCGGCAAAAGAATCGAGCAACGATTTATAAAACTGAACTTTTAATACATTCGGAATTAATGCATCAACCACTTCCTGTTTCGAGGGTTCAAAAATATATTCCGTTGGATTTTTAAGACTTAATTTTGTTTCTACTTTAAGAATTGGTAAAAACTGCTCAGTGCTTAAGATCTGACTTGCAGCATTTTTAAACTGATTGTACACCAAAACAATCTTATCGTATTTCTTTGAAACAAATTGTTGCATTAATTTTTCCGCAAGCGGAAAAACAATTTCATAATTCAGATCATTGAAAAAATCATCGTGCTTTTCGATATGAGGGTAGCCCTTTTTTGAAAAAAAATCGCTGGCTTTTTTTCCAATTGTAAGTATATCTATTTTGCCTTCGGCCGATATTTGTTCATATTCAGTTTTAAGCAATCGTTGGGCTGTTTTTATAACATTACTGTTAAAAGCTCCGCATAATCCTCTATTTGATGTAATTACAACGATTAATACGCGATTTAATTCGCGGCTTTCACTGTAAATACTTGAATGCTCACTATCAATACCTGCAAGTAAATTTTGCAAAATCTCATTTAGTTTATTTGCGTAAGGCCGCATATTTTGTATCGCATTCTGAGCTTTACGCAATTTTGAAGCGGCAACCATTTTCATGGCGCTTGTAATCTGCTTGGTAGAGTTTACCGAATCAATACGTGTTCTTACATCTTTTAAACTGGGCATGCAATTTCAGAATTATATTCTTAATTAATTTTATATCTGGAAGCAATGTGTTTTGCTGATTCAGACAATACATCGGTGATTTCGTCGGAATATTTACCTGAAGCAATTAAATCGAGTGTATTTTGATGATTATTTTCAAGAAAATTTAAATATTCACTTTGGAAATCTGCAATTCGATTTGTTGGAACATTGCCCAAATACCCTTGTGTACCGCAAAAAATAATTGCCACTTGTTTTTCAACCGGCATTGGTGAATAGAGGTTTTGCTTTAAAATCTCAACATTTCGTGCACCTTTATTCAGCACTGCCATTGTAGATGCATCCAAATCGGAACTGAATTTCGAAAAGGCTTCCAATTCGCGGAATTGAGCCTGATCGAGTTTTAAAGTTCCGGCCACTTTTTTCATGGGTTTGATTTGAGCATTTCCTCCAACACGCGAAACTGATATACCCACATTGATAGCAGGTCTGATTCCGGAATTAAACAAATCGGAATCAAGGAATATTTGACCATCGGTAATCGATATCACATTGGTTGGAATATAGGCTGAAACATCGCCTGCCTGGGTTTCGATAATTGGTAAAGCCGTTAAGGAACCTCCACCTTTTACCATATGTTTGATACTTTCAGGCAAATCGTTCATTCTGGCGGCTATTTCATCCGAATTGATGATTTTTGCAGCTCTTTCCAAAAGGCGTGAATGCAAATAAAATACATCGCCCGGATAAGCTTCTCTTCCTGGAGGACGACGTAATAGTAAAGACACTTCGCGATATGCAACAGCTTGTTTGGAAAGATCATCATAGATTACCAATGCAGGTCTTCCGGTATCGCGGAAAAACTCACCGATAGCAGCGCCGGCAAATGGTGCAAAATATTGTAAAGCAGCCGGATCGGAAGCTGTTGCCATTACAATAATCGTGTAAGGCAAGGCTCCTTTTTCTTTCAGAATTTGCACTGAATTGGCAACTGTTGAACCTTTCTGTCCGGAAGCTACATAGATACAATATACCGGTTCGCCTTTTTCGTAAAATTCTTTTTGATTGATAATGGTATCCAGGGCAATTGTAGATTTACCGGTTTGGCGGTCGCCAATGATTAATTCTCGTTGACCGCGGCCTATCGGAATCATGGCATCGATGGCTTTGATACCTGTTTGCAAGGGTTCATTTACCGGCTGACGAAAAATTACACCGGGCGCTTTACGCTCCAATGGCATTTCATAGGTTTCGCCTTCAATCGGGCCATGCCCGTCGATAGGCTGGCCCAAAGGATTTATTACCCTTCCGAGCATTCCTTCACCAACTTCGATAGAACTGATGCGTTTTGTACGTTTAACAATATCACCTTCCAGAATTCCGGTGGTGTTTCCAAGAAGCATAATTCCAACATTATCTTCTTCAAGGTTCATGACCAAACCAAACGTTCCGGTTTTTTCGAATTCAACCAATTCACCTGCCTGAGCATTTGTGAGTCCATAAACGCGGGCAATACCATCGCCTACCTGAAGAACAGTACCAACTTCTTCTAATTCGGCTACAGTTTTGAAGCCTGCGAGTTCTTGTCTTAAAATTGCTGAAACTTCAGCTGGATTAATTTGAGGCATAAATATCTGTTTCTCTATTATTTTCCGGCAAATACCAGATTATTTTTAATATTATCTTTAAATTTCTTGAGTAAGGTTTTCGTAGAAGCGTCGTATTGATAATCATCGAGTTTAATAATGAAACCACCCAATAAATCTGCATTTATATTTTCGTGCAAGTCGATTTCTTTACCACTTTTGTTTTTAAGCAACTCCAGAATAGCTTTTCGGGCATCTTCATCCAATTTTTCGGCAGAACTTACCCAGGCTTTAACAATTCCACGATATTCATCGTAAATAGTTATTAAGGCTTCACTAACTTGCTGAATTAAATCTTCACGCCTGTTTTTGGCCAATAAAATGATAAAACGCAAAGAGAGTTCATCAATTTTACCGGCAAAAAGGGCTTTAAAAACGGCAATTTTCTTCTTTTCTTTTATAATCGGACTCTTAAGCATTAGGTTCAATTCCTTATTCTGAGCTATCAGCATATTAAGCATTTGAAAATCTTCAGCAAGAATTTCAAGCTTTTGCTGCTCCAATGCCAGTTCAAAAAGAGCTTTGGCGTATCGATTAGCCAGTCGAGTTTGCTTCATTCTTTTTAATTTAATTGATGTCCGGCTTCGCCTATTAATTTAGTTATCAAGTCTTTTTGCTTATTTTTTTCAGAAAGTTCAGCCTTCAATAATTTTTCAGCAATTTCGACAGACAAATCGGCAACCTGATTTTTCAATTCTTTTAATGCAGCCGTTTTTTCTTGTTCAATCGCCAGTTTAGCGTTTTCTACAATTTGTTTTGCTTCAATATCTGCCTGAACTTTTGCTTTAGTAATCAAATCGTCCTTTAATTTTCTGGCTTCTGTAAGCAGCTCATCGCGCTCAATGCGTGCTTCTTTGATTAATTGTTCATTATTTGCCTGAAGACTTTTTATGTCTTCGCGTGCCTGACGTGCAGCTTCCAACGAGTTTGAGATTTCTTCTTCCCGTTCTTTAAGGCTATCTAAAATCAATGGCCATGCATATTTGCTCAATAAAAACAAAACGATACCAAAGGATAGAGTCATCCAAAAAATCAATCCTAAGCCTGGGCTAACTAATTCCATATGTTAAATTTTCAATTATAAACTTAAAAAAATCAAATACCCCAACCAACCGTTAAGGTATTTGAAATGATGTTGCATCGAGTTATTAAATAAAAACGATAAGCAAACACACAACAATAGCAAAGAATGCAGCGCCTTCGATAAGTGCAGCGGAAACAATCATGTTTGAACGAATGTCGCCTGCAGCCTCAGGCTGACGTGCAATACTTTCAACAGCAGCACGACCAATCTGACCAATACCCATACCGGCACCAATGGCAGCAATACCGGCTCCGATTCCGGCGCCTAATTTTGCGTATGGAGCCAAATCAGCAGCAACTTGCAATAAAACGGTTAATAATGACATAATTTAATATTTAATGATTAGTAAAAATTTTTAATTAATGATGTTCTTCTGTGGCTGCGCCAAAATACAATGCCGATAAAAGTGTAAACACATAAGCCTGAATTAAAGCAACCAAAAACTCTAAAAAGGTTAAAAACACTGTAAATGCAACAGAAACGATTGACACGCCATATCCTAAGCCGGTATTAATGTTTCCGAAAATAAAGATTAGACTGATAAAACCCAGAACAATAATATGTCCGGCAGTAATATTGGCAAACAATCGAACCATCAATACAAATGGTTTTGTAAATACGCCCATTATCTCCACAACGGGCATTAATGGTAGTGGAAATTTTAGCCACCACGGAACTCCTGGTGTATTGAAAATGTGACTCCAATAATTTTTATTTCCGCTGAATGTAGTGATTACAAATGTAAAAAGAGCTAAAACGAGTGTTATAGCAATATTTCCGGTTAAATTTGCTCCGCCCGGGAAAAAAGGGACTAAGCCTAAAAGGTTATTCAAGAAAATGAAGAAAAAGACCGTTAACAAAAAAGGTAAAAATTTTGCATGTTTTTTTTCTCCTATCGAAGGTTTTGCAATATCATCACGTATAAACACTATAAAAGGTTCCAACGCAGATTGTAATCCTTTTGGAGCCATTCCTCTTCTCGTTTTATAGGATTTTGCAATTCCAAAAAAGATAATTAATATAAGAATCAGGCTAAACCAGAGGGCAACTACATTTTTAGTGATTGAAAAATCAAGAGGCATTCCTGCTTCAGTATCTTCAATAATTTGATGGTTTTGAATATATTCATCCGGTTTTATGTAAGCAATCTTGCCTTTGTGAGATCCTTCAGACATAACTGCCAAAGCAAATTTAACTTGTGCGCTTTGAGGGTCTTCAGCATGCATTAAATGGTGATTTTCATCGAAAAAAGCAGGTGAATGTCCGTGATGAAAAACGCTTGACATGAAAGTAATTAATTTACCGTCGCGATAAATAATAACAGGCAAAGGAATGCTAAGGTGGGTTTCGCCCAAGCTTAAAATATGCCATTCATATGCATCGACAAGGTGCTCCATGATGACTTTACCAGTATTTATAGATTCTTTCTTTTCTTTAGAGTTGTCCAAAGAACTTTCTGAGTGTTTATTTTCAGTGGCAGCCGCCGAATTTAAGGTAGTAAATAGAAGGAATAGGCTTACTAAAAGTAATTTAATAGGTCTGAATATCATAGTTTTATATGCACTTTGCCGAATACTTGAAAATTTTCTTTAAAAGATTTTGCAATTTTACGAAAATTTAGTGAATTGAACAGGCTAAATGCTAAATTTTAGAACTTTATTTGGCAGAATCAGCTTTCTAAGCCAATGAATCAATAGTAAATGGCATCAAAAAGATTCCCGAATCAGTTAAATGTGAATAATAATTAATTTTAAGCCAATTGTTTTTTATTATTTTTGCCCGCAAAGACTCAAACATGATCCAGAGATTTAGTATTATTTTCCTGTTTATTGGCATAATATCAGGCCTGTTTGCTCAAGATGTAGTTCAGATTATGCAATACAATTTATTGAATTACGGCAATCTTACAGCCTATTGCACTTCAACAAATAATGGCGCCCTTACTAAAAATGCCAATTTCAAAATTATCTTTAATCATGTAAAACCGGATATTTTAACTGTTAATGAAATGGCTGAAAATCCGATTTATCAAGATTCATTGCTCAATAATACTTTAAACATTGATGGTGAAAGCAAATACAAACGGGCAACCTTAACAGATTTATCAAAAGGAAATTGGATAGTGAATATGTTGTATTACAATTCTGAGAAATTTGGGCTTTCTAAGCATATTGCACTTCCAACAATAATTAGAGCCACTGATGTTTATAGATTATATTATAAAGCTGCTGACTTGGCAATTACAAATGATACTGTATTTTTAACATGTATAGTAACGCATTTAAAAGCTGGTAGTTATTCCTCAGATCAAACTGACAGAACTACAATGGTGAATACCATTATGAATTACATACAAACTAACGATTTGCGAAATAATTATCTCTTTATGGGCGATTTTAATGTGCAATCAGCATCAGAAACTGCATATAATAATCTAGTAAAAGACTATAACGGAACGTATTATCTAAAAGATCCCATAAACTCACCCGGAATCTGGAACAACAATTCCAATTTCAGTGCAATTCATACCCAAAGTCCTCGTCAAATTAACAATGGATGTGCATCAACCGGCGGTTTGGATGATCGCTTTGATTTTATTTTGAGTTCCCCAAAGCTTTTGGAGGGAAACCATGGCATGACGCTGTTAAGTGAAACTTATACTGCATTGGGAAATGATGGATTACATTTTGACCGATCCATTACGTTAGACCCAACCAATACTTCTGCACCGGCTAATGTAATCACAGCGCTTCATGATGCAAGCGACCATTTGCCTGTACTCGTAAAAATCAGGACTGATCAGTCCTATTTAAGTGTCGAATCCGAAGAGCGGTTTGAAGAAATCAAGTTTCAAAATCCTGTAAATGAGCAATTGCAAATACATTTGGCATTTGAAAATGCACATGCTTTCGAAATACGCATTCTTGATTTGATGGGAAGAACTTTAAAAGCTTTTCCAAATAATGCTAAAGCTGCTCAGCACAATATCAATATCGATTTTTCAGATTTAAAAAG
>JAZDJM010000452.1:0-5644 GCA_043804305.1 Bacteroidota bacterium | reverse complement strand
GGTAGTAAATTTATACCAATAATTGCCAGCAAAGATTTGGTAAGTCTATTCCCGGATTCCGAAAACGATATTTTAGCTTTTATGCGTAAAAATGGAATACGTTTTAAAAAGGCCAGTTCAAACCAAATCAGTATCTTAATGAATTATTGCGAGAATTTGTAATTCCTATTTACTAGCCTATAATATTCTAATAAATACAATATAGCGCTTGCAATGAGCCAAATGAAAAAATAAACACATGAGAAACCTAATTATCACTTTTCTGTTTTTAAGTACGTGGCTAATATCCACAGCACAAACAGATGGGTTTATTGCTACACAGCTTAAGATTCCTCAATCGTATTCAAATATACCTTGGAGTCAATTTGTAGCAAAAGTAGAACAAAATTACCCGGTTCATTTTTATTATAATCAGGGCGATTTTCCTGAATTTTTGGTCGCTTTTGATGCAGATTCTATAAATCTTAGAAAGGTCTTAACTGAAAATCTATTGCAATACAATGTTTTTGTTTCGGGTGATAAAAAAGGAAATATTTTTCTCACTAAAAACATGAGCTTAAACACATCCTTACCTTCTGGCTTCTTTCAAACCGCTAAAAGTCAGGCAGAAAGGGAAACCGAAGTAAGAACTGAAAATAATTTCATTCAAACAACGAAAGAATATATTTCTGAAACGATTATTGTTGGAACCAAAGAAAAAGGCGTAAATAAATTATACGCCACGGTAAGCGGAAAAGCTATAAACGTCATGAGTTATCAGCCTGTTGAAGGAGCTACAATAATTGATCTAATAAGCGGTAAAGGAGTTGTTACTGACGAAAATGGAAAATACCAACTCACTTTAAGCAAAGGAAAACATGTTTTAAAAATAAGCAGCGTAAATATTGTAGAAAAGCAAATTGAGGTTAATTTATTATCAGATGGCAGTTTGGATTTAATGCTCGACGATAAGATTGTGCTGCTTCACGATGTTATCGTTAGTGCTGAAAAAGACAATAAAGTTACCGGCACACAAATGGGTTTGGATAAAGTTAGTACAAAAAATGTAAAGAAAATTCCATTGGTATTTGGCGAAAAGGACATCTTGAAAGTTGCATTAATGTTGCCCGGAATCCAAAGCGTTGGCGAAGGTTCATCCGGATTTAATGTTCGAGGTTCTCCAACGGACCAGAATATGTTTTATATCAACAATGTACCGATTTACAATACTTCACATGCAGCCGGATTTTTCTCTGCTTTTAATGCTGATGTGGTGGATGAATTTGCACTGTATAAAAGCAATATCCCTATGCAGTATGGCGGAAGATTATCGTCTGTTTTTGATATTAAAGCACGTAATGGAAGAAAGGATCAAGCCACTGCGCGGGGTGGAATAGGACTGATAACCGGACGTTTAACAGTTGAAGGCCCATTGGAAAAAGATAAAAGCAGCTTTTTAGTTGGTGTTCGTTCAACTTACTCCGACTGGATTTTGGGTTTTATTGAAGATCCAATTGTGAGTAACAGTAAAGCCAGATTTGCAGATGCAGTTACAAATCTTTCATTGAGTATTAATGATAAAAACCAATTGAATATTTTCACCTATGCAAGTACCGATAATATGGATTTGTACACACAATCAAAATACAATTACCAGAATTTTGGAGGTTCGCTCGGTTGGAAGCATTATTACAACAATCAAAACAGCCTTGAATTTAGTTTGGCGCATAGTGCTTATCAATTCAAAGAAGAAAATAATCAATTGGAAATAGCAGCTTACAAGCACAATAACGACCTAAATCATAGTGAATTAAAAGCAATTTATAACGCTAAGGCCGGCACAAATCATTCGCTTCAATTTGGAATAAACTCAACATTGTATCAATTGAACAAAGGGATTTATGATCCTTTAAATGAAGAAAGCTTAATAAAACCTACTAATTTGGGAGAAGAAAAAGGACTGGAAAGTGCTGTATTTGTTAGCGATGAGTGGAAAGCAAATGCAAGCTTAACTGTTTCCGGCGGATTACGTTATAATTATTATACCTATTTAGGCCCTCAAAATGTAAACCGTTATGCTGAGGGTTTGCCAAAAACTCCTGCCAATTTGATTGAAGTGCTGCATTTTGATAATTGGCAGCCGGTTAAATCTTATGGAGGATTGGATTACCGACTGGGATTGACTTATTTATTTAATCCGAATCTGTCTGTAAAAGCGGCCTATAACCGATTGCATCAATACATTTATATGCTGTCGAATACCATTGCCGTTTCTCCGAATTATAAATGGAAATTGAGCGATTACAATACTGAGCCTATTGTTGGAGATCAGTTTTCTGTTGGTTTGTACAGTAATTTATGGAGTGGTCAGTTCGAGTTTTCCATTGAATCCTATTATAAATTGAATAAAAATGTAGTAGAAATAAAAGACGGTGCAAACCTGTTTTTTAACGAATTTACCGAACAAGCTACACTTCAAGGCAATTTAAATGCTTATGGCGTAGAATTAATGCTTAAAAAGAATAATGGGAATCTTAATGGTTGGCTAAACTATACGTATTCAAATTCATCAGTTTTAGTGGATAGTCCCTTTGCCGAGAACAGAATTAATTACGGCCAGTCCTATCCGTCAAATTATGATAAACCGCACAGTTTTAATTTAGTGGCGAATTATGATTTTTCCAGAAGGTTTGCTTTTTCAGGAAATATAGTCTATTCAACCGGAAGGCCAATAACTTACCCAACCGCGATTTACTATTATGGAGGTATTCCTACTTTAAATTATTCAGCTAGAAATGCTTATCGTATACCTGATTATTTCAGAGTGGATTTGTCGTTGAATATTGAAGGTAACTTATTAAAACGGAAATTAGGACATGGAACATGGAATGTTTCTGTGTATAATGTTTTAGGCCGTAAAAATGCTTTTTCTGTATACTATAAAGAAAATAACGGAAAAATTCAGGCCTATAAACTTT
This sequence comes from Bacteroidota bacterium, assembly GCA_043804305.1. Lineage (GTDB taxonomy): Bacteria > Bacteroidota > Bacteroidia > Bacteroidales > UBA12170 > UBA12170. The sequence continues at coordinate 2,687 of JAZDJM010000452.1, read as the reverse complement.
CCATTTTTGGAGCTCCAATCTTTTCATTAACGTATAATTTTAAATTGGGTAACTATGCAAGCGAATAAATTTAAAATGATTCAATTGGCAGGATTTATTGCCCTGCTTTTTGCAACTTCCTGTGTAGAAGAATACTGGCCCGAAATTGATGCATCAGGCGATGAACTACTTGTTGTAGACGGAAAAATAACGAATTATGCCGGGCCATATACGGTAAAACTATCAAAATCCTTTGCGTTGGATCAGCCTACTGCTTTAATTGATCAGGCAGTAACTCAGGCGCAAGTATTAATAATGGATAATCTTGGTAATCAGGAAGTATTGACAGAGACCAGCAAGGGTGTTTATCAAACTAAAAGTAATGGTATAAGAGGAATAATAGGTCGCTCTTATAAAGTTAAGATTACTTTAAACACCGGAAAAATCTATGAATCAGAATTTGAAGAATTAGTCAATACTGTTGATGTGGAAAGCACTACTTTTGAAGAAGTTATAAAACCTGCAGCCTCTTCATTGGAAAAAGATCTTGAAGGATATCAGTTTTATGTAAGTTCAGCAACATCTGCTTCAAATCAAAAATATTATTATTGGGAAGTAGAAGAAACTTATGAATACCACGCCGATTACAAGATAATTTTCCTTTATGACGGCAAACGATACCCAACCTCTGATTATAATCCGCTTGGTTTGGCACAAACACGGAATCAGGACACTTTGTATTATTGTTGGACTACAAGAATGGTTGGCCAAAGATTCAGTTACAGCACCGAATATTTGAGTACTCCGCAAGTCAAGAAATTCCCATTGCATTTTATACCTTATTCTGATACTCGATTACGGCATAAATACAGCATAATGGTTCAGCAATATGCCATCTCGGAAAAAGCCTACACTTTTATCAAAACACTTGAAAAGCAAAATGAGAATCAGGGTGAATTGTTTACAACTCAACCTTTTCAAATTCGTGGAAATCTTACTAATATTGACGATCCCACTGAACCGGTCTTGGGTTATTTTCTGGTTGCATCCGGTAAAAACGGCAACAGAATCCTGACCAAAGCTCCTGATCGTATACGATACAATATACCATTGGCGTTTGCAGATACTTCAATGGGATCCATTCAAAATACGATAAGATTGGCATCGCCAAGCCAGTTGCCAATCTATTTTACGTTTGTCTATTTCGAAAACCCTGATGACAGCATGGGAGAAGCACTGGAAGTTTTAGCTTATGTGCGTCAGGATTGTTTGGATTGTACCCGGAAAGGCGGAAAAACAGTTAAACCTTATTATTGGGATTGGTAGAAAAAAATTTAAATTATGCAGAAAATATCGATTTTCTTATTTTTAGTCACTGTTCATTTTTTTCTCTACGGACAAAATAATGAATCAAATACTTTTAAAAATTCATTTTCTATCGAGAATATCAATTTAAATACCGATAGAGATGTGTATTTAAGTGGTGAAACCATTTGGTTTACAGCCGAGATTAATTTTGATAATGATGTAAAAGGAGTTAGTCAAATACTTTATATTGAGTTATTTAACGAAGGGCAAAAGTCAATTGTCCGTAAAAAATACAGAATTAGTCAAGGTCATTCCGATGGAGCGTTGGATATTCCTTCCGAATTTCTTTCAGGAGTTTATTTTTTAAGAGCCTACACTCATTTTAATAAAAATTTTGCGCCGGAATATTTTTATTACAGTGCTGTTCAAATCATTAATCCACATGCGAATTTGCCCGAAAATGTAAATTTGAAAAAAGAACCAACACTGGTTCAATGGAATAATTTAATAAAGGAATATCATCCTAAACCGGAATATTTTACAATCGAATCTGTAAGTACGGAGAATGGTCAAAAAATTATTTCAGTAAGTAAGCCTTTAAATAATCAATTTCCCGGCCGTACTGTTTTCTCGCTCGAACTGCTTGATCGCAAACAGAAAAATTTGTATAAAACTGATTTTGTTATTGAAAATAGTACGCAAATTGCTTTGCCAATCGGATTAATTAACAAAGCGGGTTTGTATTATATGGTTTTAAGGGATAATAAGCGTCAGGTTGTAAAAATTCACGCACTAATTGAACAAGATGTTGATAATGTGCCATTTATAATTAAACAGAATAAAACTTCTTTTAAAAAGCGTGAAGAAGTAAAATTGGATTTTATTACTTTTGAACAATCAAAAATAAGCGCTCTGGCAATTAAAGTTGCACAAACGGGAAGTATTCTTTCAGCAATCGAGAAAATTGGGATTTATTTGAATGAACCTCTATTACTTAATTCATTTTTAAAGTATCAGTTTAATGTTAACGACTTATCCAAAGATGAAGCTGATACTTTTATACGAATTTACAATCAAAAATTGAATCTGGAGGCCTACAAAACACTGTTCATTCCTCCCAGCTTAAAAGAAATAAAATGGGTTCCTGAGATAAGAGATATTGGACTAAGCGGATATGTTGTAGATAATAAAACGCAAAAACCTCTTGAAAAAATTCCGGTGTATTTATCCGTATTCAAGGAATTTCCTCAAATCCATATTTACGAATCCAGGCCTGATGGTTCATTTTTGTTTTCCATCAACAATTTTGTCAATGAGAAAGAAGTGTTTCTTTGTCCACTTTTTGAGGAATTGGATGAGATTGAGCTAAAAATAAATCGCGATTTTTCAATAATTTTTCC
>JAZDJM010000451.1:0-15320 GCA_043804305.1 Bacteroidota bacterium | reverse complement strand
TTAAAAGATAATTTGCCATCCAAAAAAGCTTGTACTGCAATTTCGTTTGCAGCATTTAAAACAGCCGGCATATTACCCCCTTTTTCCATCGCATAAAATGCGAGTGCAAGATTACGAAATTTTTTGCGATCTGCCTCTCTAAAAGTTAATCCTCCAAAATTTGTAAAAGAGAAATCTTGTGAAAAAATATTAATCCGATTGGGAAAATGCAATGCATATTGAATAGGAAACCGCATATTTGGAGAACTTAACTGTGCTTTTAAGTTCCCGTCTTTAAACTTCACAAAACTATGAATTATCGATTGAGGATGGATTATTACCTCAACCTGACTTGGTTTTAAATTAAATAACCAGACTGCTTCTATAGCTTCCAGTCCTTTATTCATCATGGTTGCAGAATCAATGCTTACTTTTTTGCCCATTTTCCAAACGGGATGATTTAAAGCTTGAGCAGGTTTGATGCTTTTAAAGTCTTCGATAGGAAAATCCAGAAATGGGCCGCCACTTGCCGTCAAAATTACTTTTTCGACCGAGTTTTCATTTTCACCCAGTAAACATTGAAAGATTGCGGAATGTTCAGAATCTATTGGCAATATTTTTATGTCAAATTCCCGGGCTATAGGCATTATATATTCTCCGGCAACAACTAAACTTTCTTTATTTGCCAGTAAAATCTTCTTTTTTTGCTTAATCGATTCAATTAGCGGCAACAAACCGGCAACACCAACTACCGCATTTAATACAATCTGAATATCAGGATTTTGTATAGCTTCTAAAAGCGCTTTATCTCCATAGAGAACTTTTGTCGATTCATTTCTATGTCCGAGCAATACACTTTTATAGCTGTTTTGGTCTGTAATTACAACAAATTCGGGCTTAAACTGTTCAATTTGCTGCGATAATAAACTTACATTTTTATGGCAACTCAATAAAATAACCTTAAATATATCCGAACTTTCAGCAATCAGCTGCAAGGCTTGTGTTCCTACCGAACCTGTAGAACCTAATATGGCAATTCCTTTTTTCAAATCAAATGCAAAAATACGGATTTATATTTGTGTCTAAAGTTTCTCCGCTAATTTATCTTTTTACGGGATTAAATCATTGTTTATTATTTGATTACGTGGATTTTTTCTAAGCTGGGCTTACGTTTTAATATTTCAATCGTGTCCATTTGTTCTAAGCATCACAAAATTTATTCATGTGTATGCAAAATTCATCTGAAATAATCTGCTCTTTAATGGGCATCGCCTAACTCGTAAACTCGGTTGTCGGACAGAACTCACATACCAGATAATCATTTCCCTGTGCGTCTGAAAACTCTTTTAGGACTGTTCGTTTCATTTGTTTCAATAAGAAAACCCAATAAACAAAAATCTTAACTAATTTTGTTGTTTAATATAAAAACTTGAAAAACGAAACTAATATATTAGAGCGCATTAATTCTCCTGAGGATCTTAAAAAAGTAAATCCGGAGAATCTGTCTCAATTGGCTGGCGAAATTCGTAAAAAAATTATTGAGGTTATCTCATCCAATCCAGGCCATTTGGCATCTAGTTTGGGTGTTGTTGAATTGGCTATTGCTTTGCATTATGTTTTTAATGCGCCCTACGATAAAATAATCTGGGATGTAGGCCATCAGGCATATCCTCATAAAATATTAACAGGCCGAAAAGATATTTTTTATACAAACAGAAAGTTAAACGGCATTTCCGGCTTTCCTCGAATGAGCGAAAGCGAATATGATGCTTTTGGCGTTGGGCATGCATCCACTTCAGTTTCAGCCGCTTTAGGAATGGCAGTAGCAGCGCAGCTAAAAAATGAGCATGATAAATTTCATATTGCAGTTATTGGGGATGGTGCCATGAGTGGCGGGCTTGCTTATGAAGGATTAAATAATGCAGGCGTATCAAATGCAAATCTATTGCTGATTTTAAATGATAATGGAATTTCAATCGATTTAGGTTCAGGAGCTCTGCATCGCTATCTGACAAATATTTCTACTTCAAAAATTTATAACAAAATTAAAACCCGGATCTGGAATTTTCTTGGGTCAAAAAATAAATACGTCAGCCGTACACAATATTTTTTTCAAAGAATGGAATCAGCTGTAAAAATTTCCATTCTTCGTAAAAGCAACCTGTTCGAATCACTGAATTTCAGATATTTCGGCCCAATTGATGGTCACGACACCCTCTTACTAATCAATACTCTAAACGCACTAAAAGAAATTGAAGGCCCCAAAATATTGCATATAATTACAAAAAAAGGCAAGGGACTGAATACCGCAGAAGAAGATCCGGTTACTTTCCACGCGCCGGGAAATTTTAATAAAGATACAGGAGTATTAATTTCAAATCCACAAACAGACAGCCAAATTAAATATCAGGATGTATTTGGAGAAACTCTAGTGGAATTGGCCTTGAAAAATGATAAAATTGTTGGAATTACTCCTGCAATGCCAACCGGCAGCTCAATGCTAAAACTAATCAAAGCCATGCCACACAGAGCTTTTGATGTTGGAATAGCAGAACAGCATGCTGTTACATTTGCTGCAGGTTTGGCAAGTGCCGGATTAAAACCCTTTTGTGCCATATATTCCACTTTTCTGCAAAGAGCGTACGATCAATTGATACACGATGTGGCTCTTCAAAAATTACCGGTAGTATTTTGCATCGACCGAGCTGGTTTAGTTGGCGAAGATGGAGCGACACATCATGGAGCTTTTGATCTGGCCTATTTAAGCGCAATTCCAAATTTAATTGTTTCCTCACCTCTTAACGAAAACGAACTTCGAAATTTAATGTATACTGCCGAAAATTACAATGATGGCCCTTTTGCAATTCGTTATCCAAGAGGAAAAGGGGTGCTTCAAAACTGGAGAAATACGCCTGAACTAATCCCTATTGGAAAAGGTCAACGAATAAAAGCCGGAAATGACCTGGCCATTCTCAGCATTGGTCCTATCGGAAATATAGCATTGGAGGCTATTTCAGAAGTCGGGAATGATGGTCTGAACATTGCACTCTACGATATGCGTTTTATTAAGCCATTGGATTGCAAGCTATTGCATGAGATATTTTCAAATTATAATAAGCTATTAACGATTGAAGATGGTTGTTTAAAGGGAGGCTTGGCAAGTGCAATTGCAGAATTTAAAACGAGCAATAATTATAATACAAAAATTAGATCGCTCGGGATTCCGGATGAATTTATTGAACACGGACAAGCTGATGAGCTTCATTCAATCTGTGGTTACGACAAGAAAGGGATTATCGAATCTATCAAAAATTTTTAATATTAGGAATTTTTCTATATATTGGACAAGTATTTTTGAGGGAAATTTAAAAAGTACTGAAAATAGGCTATTTAGAATGATTATATATTTTTGGCTTAATTCTTGTCATTAAGTCTGTAATAGTATAATATGTCCGAACACACCGAAAATACAAGGCTTGAAACAGCAAATGCTGATTTAAAGAAAATGGAAAAAATTATTCCACTTGAAAGCATGGATAATTATATGTTGCAGATAAAAAGGCTTAAAGATGAGCTTAATACAAAGAACAGGGAGTTGGAATCTTTAAAAAACAAAATTGAAAACGATTCAAAACTCAACAAACTCAAAAATACATTTAAACAATTACAGGATTTTTTAAGCCTGATTCCGGTTGCAACCTATTTTAAAAATGAGAATCTCGAATTTACTTTCTCAAATCAGAGTTTTGCCGCATTAATAAATCAAGCTGTAGATGATATTATCGGTTCAACTAATACTTCTCTTCATATTAGTAAATTTCTTTCTGAACTGGAGAAAATTGAACTTGAGGTACTACAAACCGGGCTTTCTGTGCAAAACCGTGAAATCTGTTTTTCGATTGATGAAGAAGAATTGATTGTAAATGCATTTGTTTTTCCTATTAAATCCGGCAATAATTTTACCGAAGGCGTAATGGTTTGCTGTTTTGATCTTACAGAGCGAGTCCAATTTGAGAACGAGATTAAAAAAGCCGAAGAAAAAGCCCAGTTAGGAGTAAAAAGCAAGCAGACTTTTTTGGCCAATTTAAGTCACGAAATCAGAACTCCACTTCATGGAATACTGGGAAGCGGTGCAATCTTAAAAAGCATGTTAACCCATACCCAGGAACTAGATTTGCTCGATAATATCAACCGCTCCGGATCTGCATTGCTCGAAATGGTAGATTCATTATTATTGTTTGAATCGCTTGAAAAAGGTTCTTGGGCAATCCAGAATGACCCGTTTATGATTAAAGATTTAATTCATGAAATATGCGAAAAATTCAAGCCTCAAGCAATATTAAAAACCATTGATTTACAATGCTTTGTTGCCCAAGGACTGCCAAAAGTACTGCTTGGTGATGCGGAGAAAATTAAACTTGTTTTAAGCGTATTTTTCAACAATGCAATTAAATTCACTGAAAAGGGTTTTGTACATGTTTTTGTTCAGGCTGATCAAAATCAAGAAAATAAACTCAGGTTAAAATTTAGTGTTAAGGATACCGGAATAGGAATAAAAAAAGAATTGCAGGCTGATTTGTTTTCTTCATTTACTCAAGGTGATTCGTCGAGTACAAAAGATTTTCAGGGTACCGGAATGGGATTGGCAATGGCCGAAAAAACAATATCGTATCTAGGAGGCGAAATTGGATTTGAAAGTGCTGAATATAAAGGAAGTACCTTCTGGTTCAGTATTGATGTTGAAAAAATGGATATCTCAGAGCGAATAATTAAACCGGTATTTCCTTCTGAACTCCCGGTATTATTGGTTGAGGACAATAAAATCAATCAGAAAATTGCATTTTTCACCTTAAAAAAATTAGGCTTCCCGGTTGAAATAGCCGAAAACGGACAAGAAGCTGTTGATCGGTTTCAAAATGAAAATTTTGAAATCGTTTTAATGGATCTCCAAATGCCGGTTATGAACGGTTTTGATGCCACAACAAGAATCCGGGATTTTGAAAAAAAGAAGAAAATTTCGCCCGCCCTAATTGTTGCCCTTTCAGCAAATACAGTAAAAGAAGATGTTGAAAAATGTTTTATAGTCGGAATGAATGAGTATATAAGCAAACCTTTTTCGCCCGAGAAACTAATTGAGGTAATTCAGAAACACATTAAAATTCAATTTCAATAAAAAAGCCATCCGAATTAACGAATGGCTTTTGATATAAATTTGATTTATCGTTATGCTAATGCAAATCGTTTAAAATCGTTTATGGTCAATCCTTTATCAAAACTTTTTAGATAAGAATCAACATTTTGCTTGCTGTCCTTAATAAAATCCTGATTTAACAAAGTGCTTTCTTTGAAAAATTTATTCAATTTGCCCTGAGCAATTTTGTCAACCATATCTTCAGCTTTTCCTTCCTGACGGATAACATCACGAATGACTTCCAATTCACGATCAATAGTTTGTTGATCAACAGCATTTTGATTTAAAGCAATCGGATTCATGGCTGCAACCTGCATGGCCATATCTTTGCCTATTTCATTAATACCATCAAGAACTTTATTCATTGCCACTAATGTTGCAATGCGGTTTCCCGGGTGAATATACGAGGCAAGATATGCATCTTCAAGAACGGCATAAGCTCCTAATTCTATTTTCTCACCTATTTTACCAATTTGATCAGTTAAGGAATCTTTAACAAGAATGCCATCATAATTAAGTTCCAATACATCGTCGATAGATTTTGCTTTATTTGCAATAGCAAGATCTAAAAGACCTTGTGCATATTTAACAAAATCCTCATTTTTTGCAACGAAATCTGTTTCACAATTAAGCATAAGAACGGCTCCAAAAGTGCGGTTGTCATTTGCTTTCGATAAAACAACGCCTTCAGCAGCTTCTCTATCAGAACGATTTGCAGCAACTTTTTGACCTTTTTTACGCAAATAATCAATTGCTTTTTCGAAATCGCCATCATTTTCTACCAATGCCTTTTTGCAGTCCATCATACCGGCACCGGTTTGTTTTCTTAATTTATTTACATCTGCAGCAGTAATATTCGCCATCTTTTATTTCGTTTTAATTATTTCTTCTTTTTTGGTAAAACTTTTTCGTCGTCGCCTTTAACTTTAGTAATACGTTTTCTTGGGCGCTTTACTGAATCATCTTCATCCTCTTCTGCATCAACAATTGCTTTTCTTCCTGAAGTTTCTTCGTTTTCCTGATCTTCTTCGTTGTCTTTGTCAATTTTACGCTCCATCAAGCCTTCTTGAATTGCTTTTGAAATTACATCTAATACAAGCGCAATAGATTTTGCAGCATCGTCGTTTGCAGGAATTGGAAAATCAACCAGCGTAGGATCGCTATTAGTATCCACAATTGCAAATGTTGGGATATTCAATTTCCGCGCCTCTGCGATGGCAATTTTTTCTTTAATAATGTCTACAACAAATAGTGCCGAAGGTAAGCGGTTTAGATCCGAAATACTTCCTAAGTTTTTTTCAAGTTTGGCACGCTCGCGTGATATTTGCAGACGCTCACGTTTTGAAAGATTCATGTATTGTGGTGTGGTTGCCATTTTGTCAATCGATGACATTTTCTTCACCGCTTTACGAATAGTTGCAAAATTGGTTAGCATTCCACCAGGCCATCTTTCAGTTACATAAGGCATATTGATATTTGTAACTTTTTCAGCAACAATTTCTTTTGCTTGTTTTTTCGTAGCCACAAATAATATTTTTTTGCCTGATTTAGCAATTTGTTTAATTGCATTTGCTGCTTCCTCAAGTTTTGCCTGAGTTTTATACAAATCAATAATATGAATTCCGTTACGCTCCATAAAAATATAGGGCGCCATATTTGGATTCCATTTTCTTTTTAAGTGACCAAAATGCACACCGGCATCTAATAATTGATCAAATTCTACTTTTGCCATTTTTTTGTTTTGTTTACATTCTTTAATAACGCAATTACCAAGTAGCTCTGAAATTCAGAAGTCTTCGTAATTTAGATACTAAACAACTATTAATAATTGATTAACGCTTGCTGAACTGGAATTTCTTACGTGCTTTAGGCTGGCCAGGTTTTTTACGCTCAACCATACGTGGATCGCGTGTCATTAAACCTTTAGCTTTTAACGCAGGTTTGTTTTCGGGATCTACTTTAACTAGCGCACGAGCAATACCTAATCGCAGAGCTTCTGCCTGACCGTTAATTCCTCCACCATCTATATTGGCTACAACATCAAATTTACCAACTGTTCCTGATAATTCAAATGCTTGTTGAGCAACGAATTGAAGAATTCCGGTAGGAAAATACGTTTTAAAATCTTTCTTATTTACTGTAATTTGTCCATTGCCTTCTTTTAAATAAACGCGAGCAATAGCTTTTTTTCTTCTGCCTAATGAATTGATAATATCCATGATTACTTCATTGTATTTAAATTTATAGCTTTGGGATTCTGACCGGCATGTGGATGCTCGTTTCCGGCATATACATGCATATTGCGAAATAACTGAGCTCCCAATCTGTTTTTGGGTAGCATACCTTTAACCGCTTTTTCCACCATTGCAAATGGCTTTTTTGCCATTAATTCATTGGCCGATTTTGTACGCTGACCACCAGGATAACCGGTATGATGCGTATAGGTTTTTTGCTCCCATTTGTTTCCGGTTAATCTAATCTTTTCCGCATTAATAATAACTACATAATCACCACAATCAACATGGGGAGTATAGTTAGCCTTATTTTTCCCGCGCAAAATATTTGCAACCTTTGAAGCCAATCTTCCTAAAATTTCATTTTCGGCATCAATTAGCAACCATTCTTTGTTAACGGTTTGCTTATTTGCACTTACTGTTTTGTAACTTAATGTATTCATCTACAATTGTTTTACTCTTATGAACCTATGCCCCTTTAAAATGGGCTGCAAAAATAGAAACAAAACATAGAATTACCAAATTTTCAGCTACTTAATTCATGATAAACTTAACCATTTCATTTACCACTCATTTTTCCTGAAAAACCGGCCTGTTTCATACGCTTATTAGGTCCTGTTAATACTAATTAATTTAATCTAAAAATTAATCAGGGTGCTGTTGTACTAGCGGGCGCAAATTTACAAAGATATTTTATATATCAAACCAATTTTTTGCAGCAATTGTTTAAGTATTTCGATTTTCACACATTGAAACCGGATAGTAATTTTCAGCATTCATTTCTAACTTAGTTTTCTAAATAAGCAAATTAATAATTATATAACAGTTTGTATATCTATTAATTATGACGATTTATTATTTAGAACGTTTAAAAATTTTGGCTTACTTAATTAAGTGTTATTGAAATAACAATAAAATATATACTTTTGTGAAATAATTAACAAGATAAAATTTGTCATGATTCAAACGGAAAAATTAGTTAAGGATCTGGTCGAAGTGCATGGAAATTCACGGAATAGCTTGATGCCAATTCTACAAGGAGTTGTTGAAAAAGAACACTACCTTTCTGAGGCAGCAATGATTGAAATTGCAAAAGCACTAGATGTCTCTTCAGCAGAAGTATATGGTACTGCTACTTTTTATACTTATTTATTTACCAAACCCAAAGGAAAAAATATCATTAGGGTGTGTAAAACTATTTCCTGCAAAATGGCAGGGAAAAACGAAATAGTGCAAGCCATTGAAAAACTTTTAAAAATTAAATCGGGCGAGACTACCCGCGACAATAACTTTAGTTTAATTGAAGGAAATTGCCTTGGCTGGTGCCATAAAGGCCCTGTAATGCTCGTAAACGATGAAGTTTATCCGTCGATAACACCCGAACGGGCAGTTGAAATTATCTGCGGATACGATCCTAAATATCAAACAAACCTATAGGACATGGAAAAGAAAGTACTTAAAAAAGTAGATATAATATTTGATTGTGCCAATTGTGAACCTCTAGAAGTTGTAAAAAAGGCATTGGCTTTGAGCCCTGATCAAATTATCGAACATATTATCAATTCAGGATTAAAAGGTCGTGGTGGTGCCGGATTTCCAACAGGACTGAAATGGAAACTAGCCCGCGAAGAAAAAAGTGATACTAAATACGTTATCTGTAACGCAGATGAAGGTGAACCTGGCACATTTAAAGATAGGGAAATTCTGGATGTTGTTCCAAGTAAAGTCTTGGTTGGAATGGCTATTTGTGCTTATGCCATAGGTGCTAGAGAAGGATTTATCTATTTAAGAAATGAATACAATTTTCTTTTAAAGAAACTCGTGCCGCTCATTGAGCAGTTCAATTCAAATATTCAAAAATTGGGGCTTGACTTTACCATTAAAATCTTTTCAGGTAGCGGAGCATATATATGCGGTGAAGAGAGTGCCTTATTTGAATCGATGGAAGGTAAACGTGGCGAACCCAGAAACAAACCTCCTTATCCAACAAAATTTGGGTACAACGGAAAACCCACAGTAATCAATAATGTAGAAACTTTGGTTTATTGCACAATGATAATCCGTATTGGAGTTGAACCTTTTAAAAAGTTGGGAACAAGCGATTCAAGAGGGTCTAAAGTGTTTTCGGTTTCAGGAGATACAACCAAAGCAGGAATATTCGAGCTTGAATTAGGAATCGGTGTTGATGAGTTTGTTAACGAATTTGGAAATGGCGATACAAAAGCCGTTCAAATTGGTGGAGCTTCAGGGCATTGTGTTCCCCGAAAAGATTTTAGTCGTCGAATAATAGGATTTGAAGGTATTCCAACAGGCGGCTCTATGATGATTTTTAATTCATCACGTTCAATGTATAATGTTTTAAAAGATTACCTTGAATTTTTCGCGGAAGAATCATGCGGGCAGTGCACTCCTTGCCGTGTGGGAACACAACAATTGCTTAAAGGTATTGAAGCAATTAAACATGGCGATATGCCCTCAAATTATCTGAACCAATTGTTAAAACTATCCGAAACTATGAAGATTGCTTCAAAATGCGGTTTAGGACAATCTGTTCATAACTCGTTTTCTTCCATCGTGAAGAATTTCCGTGAAGAAATGATTTACTAAGCAAAAGAAAGGAAAAAGATGTCAAAAATAAATTTAGTAATTGACAATAAAATAGTTACTGTCGAAAAAGGGCAAACCATTTTGGATGCAGCAAAAAAAGTAAATGTTCGTATTCCAACGCTTTGCCATCATGAAGATTTATGTGTTGCAGGTAATTGCCGCGTTTGTGTAGTTGAAATAGAAGGAATGCGTACGCTTGCAGCTTCATGTGCTGTTCCGGCAGAAGAAGGTATGATAGTGAAAACCAACACACCAAAAGTCAGAAATGCACGCAAGGATATTGTTGCCCTTTTGGTTTCGGAACATAACACACAATGTACAACTTGCTATCGAAGTATGAACTGCGAATTACAAACATTATCGGCAGAATATAATATTGATAACAATCGCTTTTTAAGTGTTTTAAAACCAGATATTAAAATCGATCGCTCATCCTGGTCAATCGAAAAAGATGACAGTAAATGCGTTCGTTGCCAACGCTGTGTACGAACATGTGCAGAATTGCAACATGTTAATGCTCTTACGGTTAGCGGCAAAGGCCAAGAAATGAAAATTTCAACATTTATGGATTTACCATTAAATGAAGCTGTTTGTACAAACTGCGGACAGTGCGTAAACCGTTGTCCTACCGGAGCTCTTACTGAACGAAGGTATTACGACAGAGTTTGGGAAGCCATTGGAAATGAGAAAAAACATGTTGTAATGAACACTGCTCCTTCTGTACGTGTCGCTCTTGGGGAAATGTTGGGATATCCGGTGGGTACCCGCGTTACCGGAAAAATGGTTACAGCCATGAAGAGAATTGGCATTGATTCAGTACTGGATACGGATTTTACTGCAGATTTAACCATAGTTGAAGAAGGAAATGAACTGTTGCAAAGACTAAAAAAAGCATTAGTTGATAAAGACACATCCATTAAACTGCCTATGATAACATCGTGTTCTCCGGGCTGGGTAAAATTTATTGAACATATTTTCCCGGAACATTTAGGTCATTTATCTACATGCAAATCACCTCAACAAATGTTTGGTGCCCTATCTAAAACCTATTATGCTCAGAAAAAAGGAATTAATCCGGAAGATATTGTAAGTGTAGCCATTATGCCTTGTGCGGCAAAGAAATTTGAAGCCAATCGCCCGGAAATGAATGATAGCGGATATAGAGATATTGATGCCGGATTAACAACTCGCGAATTAGGGCATATGATTAAACAGGCCGGATTAAATTTTGCGGAATTGGAAGATGGCGAATACGACAGTATTATGGGCGATTCTACCGGTGCGGGAGTCATTTTTGGAGCAACAGGTGGAGTTATGGAAGCCGCCTTACGTACAGCTTATGAGCTCGTTACAGGCCGGGATGTTCCTTTTGAAAATTTAAATATTCTACCCGTTAGAGGAATGGAGGGAATTAAAGATGCCAGCATTAAAATAGAAGGTTGCTTACCTGAATGGAATTTCCTTGAAGGAGTAGAATTGAAAGTCGCAGTAGCTCATGGCCTGATAAATGCACGAAAAATAATGGATCAGGTTGCTGCCGGAAAATCTCCCTATCACTTTATAGAAGTGATGGCTTGTCCGGGCGGATGCATTGGCGGTGGTGGTCAGCCTATCCCTACTAACGAGGAAATACGCACCAAAAGAGCACAGGCCATCTATGAAGAGGACATGGGAATGCCAAGGCGAAAGTCTCATGAAAATCCTGAAATAGATATTATATACAAAGAGTTCCTGAAAGAACCTTTGGGTCATCTATCACATAAATTATTGCACACAACCTATAAAAAGAGAAATCACTATTAGACCTGTTGAATGATTAGCCGCCTCAACTTTCGGGGCGGTTTTTCTTTTTATGGTAAAATCATGAAACTGAGCTTTTGCTGTAAAAGCTTAATTCTGCTTACTCAATCTCTTTTAAATCAAGAAATTCAACATCTTTTTCCTCCCAAAGTGTTTTTCCCTGATAGGCATTTAATAACTGTGCTATTGCCAATACATCATTCTGACAATATTTTGCAATTCGTTTAACGTCCTTTTCTTGCCAGTAAATATAATTTACTTCGCTTCCGTCGATATCGCTTTTGGGTGAAGGAATTTCAAAAATGGCGGTAAGTAAATCAAGAGAAGTATAGTGTTTATAATCACCAAATTTCCACAGTTCCATGGTGTCAAGATGCTGAATTTCCCAAGGTTTTTTACCAGCAATGTTCAACAGCCCGGGAAGTTTAATTTTATTTACCAGCATTCGGCGAGCAATATACGGAAAATCGAATTCCTTGCCATTGTGAGCACACAGCAAATCATTCTCAGTTTTAAAATGATTGTTAAGCGTTTCAGCAAAAATCTGAAGCAGTTTCTTTTCATTATGGCCAAAAAATGATTTGATCCGCAATTTTTGAAATTTTTTCTCGAAATATCCAATTGAAATGCAAACAATTTTTCCAAACTCGGCATAAATTCCGGCGCGTTCGTATAGCTCATCGGCAGTAATTTCCTCTTTTTTTGATAACAGGCTTGCTTTTTTATTCCAAAGTTCCTGCATTCTTGGAGGTAATTCTTCGTAGTTTGGATATTGAGCTGCGGTTTCAATATCGAGGAATAGAATTTGGTATTTGTGTAGATGGGTTAACATAAGGCTTTTAATTTTATTTAAAGATATAAAAAACAAACTAATTTTGAATAATGCAAAACAGAAAGATAATAATTACTGAAGACGGCAGCACGTCTATTGCTTTAATTGGACAAAACGAAAGTTTTCACTCCATTTATGGCGCCATTCAGGAATCGAAACATATATTTATTGAAAACGGACTCAAGATAATTGCTAGAAATCGTCGGGAAATTAAAATTTTTGAAATGGGTTTTGGGACAGGGCTTAATGCTTTATTGACTTTTTTGTACGGAACAAAGCATGATTTAGAAATTGACTACCTAGGCATCGAAGCATTTCCACTGGAAAATAAGCTGATTGAAAAATTAAACTTTCCCGAATTATTAGATTTAACTGAGGCAGAAACCAAGCTTTTCAATTTACTACATTTTGAAGCATGGAATAAAAGTATTCAACTAAGCTTAAATTTCAAAATTGAAAAAAGACTCGAAAAACTTGAAAATGTAATTCTTAAAAGCGAAGATTTTGATTTAGTCTATTTTGATGCTTTTAATCCGGATTATCAACCCGAACTCTGGACGGAGCATATTTTCAAAAAATTATACCTGGCCATGAAAACCGGCGGAATTTTGATGACCTATTCTGCAAAAGGAAAAGTAAAAAGAGCTTTGAAAACTGCCGGATTTGAATTGAATGCCTTGCCCGGACCTAAAGGGAAAAGAGAAATTACACAGGCCATTAAAATTAGTATTATCTGATTTCAAAATTATTCCACTTATAATACGGAATTTCGTTAATTCGACAATCTTTAACTTTAGCCCAGCCCGGCCCTTGTTTACACCAATCTGTAAACGCATCAATATCAACAGATTCGCCATTAGCTTCAATGTAAACAGAGCCGTCACTCTGGTTTTGAACAAAACCATTAATATTACATTCGGCTGCTTTTTTACGTGTATAATATCTAAAACCAACACCTTGAACCCGACCGGAAATGCTTATGCTTACCGTTTTTTTCATCCCTATAGTTTATTCTCCAAGTCTTTTCCGCATATGCAATTCAATTTTTTCATAAAGTTTTAGCGGATTATAGGTTCGCCAATTCATCGAATCAAAATCACCTCCGAAAGAAATATAATAATCAAGTCTTGCTTTATTGATTTCCTGTAAATTATGATCAAGAAAATTCAAACCCACTATCCATCCATCATCCAGATTATCAAACCACTCCTGATAATAGCTATCATCATCGGCATGAAAATTGAGTACATTTTCGCCAATTAAAATAAACTTTGAAATTCCGGCTTCTATTAAATCTTCCACTACATTGCGATACAAATACATAATATCGTTGTACAGGATATCATTCCATTCGCCAATAAATTCCCAGATTGTAAATCCCAGTTCATAATTGGTATACAGTATTTTCATGTACAAAGTCAACGACCCAAACTCATCCCATTGCGGATGAATATAGGTATCGTAGATTCGATTTTCGAGCATGATTTCCGAATATACTCTCCCGTAAAACGGAGATTTTCTATCCGTTTCTGCCGTATAATAATTCCGCCAGCCGTAATGTGGTTCAAGTTCAATCATTTTGTTTTTCGCTAACCCAAATGTCCTGCAAACTTAATAATCCCCCTTTATTTCGTTCTTTAATGTATTCGATAATTGGTTTTAATTTTTCAAAATCATCAATCATGGAAATTACCACAGGCATATCTGCTGAAAGGCGTAAAACCTGCATAGTATGAATGCGATGTCTGCTGCCATAGCCACCTTTGGTTTTTAAAACTGTTGCGCCGGCAATTTTAAGTTTATAGGCTTGTTCAACGATTAACCTGCAGAGGCTTTCGCCCCGGAAAGAGTCGTTTTCGTTGATTATAAGGCGTAATTCGGTTTTTTTTACAAATCCTTCCATCTTATTGGAATTGATTTACAATTGCTTGCGCAATTACATATCCCAAATATACAAAAAACAATCCTAAAATATTTGCTCCTGCCAAATTAAGAAGAGCAAACTTAAAATCGCCATCCTTTAAGAGATTTAAGCTTTCAAACATAAAGGTAGAGAAGGTTGTGAAACTTCCTAAGATTCCGATAAAAAGGAAAAGCTTTAAATTCTCAGGAATATTTTCCTTTCCCAGTAATACAAAACCAAATCCGATTAAAAATGAGCCTATTAGATTAACAAAAAGCGTTCCCAACGGAAAAGTTCCCCAATAGTATTTGTGAGGGATTGCAGCAAGCAAATACCTTAAAAGGGTACCAATACTTCCCCCCATTATAAGATAAATATATTTCATTTATGTTGTTCCGAATTCATTAAAATGCTTAATTGAATTTTAAATTGATTCCTCAGGATTAATAAGCATTTTCAATTTGTCAGTTTCATGTAAATCTTTGATGATGCATAAAATATATACTTCTTTCTCAAGTTGAATGTTTAACATTTTAAATTTTAAATGTTTCATCATTTTTTCTTCTTGAATTATAAATTCTCTAACAATATCGAACTCGGTCTTTTTTTTGTTTCTAATAAAAACAAGATTTATATTTTTTTTAATTTCACATATTTCACAATAGTTAGAAAGCCCGCAAAACTCCCCATCCGATCCAAAATGCTTGCATGAAAGTGCTCTACCATAAAGAGCTCCGATAACGTCAGCCTTACCAAGCTTAAAATATTTCAGAT
>JAZDJM010000450.1:0-5652 GCA_043804305.1 Bacteroidota bacterium | reverse complement strand
AGTTTTATTCGCATAAAACCGGCGTGGGCTCTTACTCCACGATTTCACCCTTACCGTATTGTCCGAAAACAAGCTTAGGCGGTGTACTTTCTGTTGCACTTGCTGTTACTCCGAAAAACGGAATACCTTCCTGTTAGGAAGTATGGCGTCCTGTGTTGTCCCGACTTTCCTCTCTCCCACATGCGTGAAACAGCGATAGAGCGAATAGCCAAATTCTTAGGCACAAAAATTGTGCTATCTATAATGTATATGAACTTCTATGGCTCCGTAGCCATACAATTGAAAAGGTGCTTCCTTTGCACGAATATCGGGATATGTTTTTAATATTTTCCTCAATTCATTTTTCAGTGTTCCGTTTCCTATTCCGTGAATGTAAATTAATTTATTGTATTGATGAATCATTGCATCTTCAAGGGTTTTCTGGAAATAATCGAGTTGAATCTGAATAATTTCATGATTTTTCAAATGCTTATAATCGGGTTCCAAAGCAGAAATATGTAGATCGATTTCAGCTTCGAGCGGAGCAGTTTTGTGTTGCTCGATTATGGTTTTCTTGATGCGAAGCGCCTGATGAATTTCTTTGTCGAGCTCGGCAGAAGTAAGCTTTGATGTTTCTTCAGATTTACTGATAAGCGTTTGATATTTCAAATCACTAAGTTCATGTACAAAAGCCTTTTTGCCTAATATATCCAGAAATTTAAACCCATTTTCCTGATAAAGTTTACTTCCTTTAATTTTGAAGAATTCATTTATAGGACTAATTAGTTTTTCCATTTTACGTCCAAAAAATAGCGCTTGAACATTTCCCTCCAGCCATTCTGAAAGATCATCTCTATCAATGCTATCCAGCAAAAAAGTTGAATAAGCCGGAATTACATCATATTCAAATCCTTCAAAAACATCTTCTTTCTTTTTGTAAAAATTAAAAAGAATATCGTGCGAACTAAAATTGATAAGAGTTACATCGATTAGTCCAAATAAGGTACGAATCTGATCGTGAGGAATAAAAGCGATACTTATTCCTTCTTTAATTTCAGAACTGCTCTTACGTTTTAAAAATTCCGTTCTTGCATCTGCTTCAATTTCCTGAAAAGTATTTTCACTAATTTCTTTCTTTTGCCCAAAGTCTTCATCAAAAAACTTTGAGGCAGCGGCCTTGGTTTGCTCAACTTTGATTATTTGGGTAGATGAAACAGGAATATCAAAACCATCTGAAATGCTGACATAAACCAAGTTTGGCGCTTGTATTTTGCTAATAAATCCACCACCTTCTTCGTTCAAAAACTTTACTTTATCGCCAACATTAAACTTCATTGCGTTCTTTTTTAAATTGTTTGCAAAGATACGACAATTAGCTGTTGTAAATTAGATGAATTGTTGAGAAAATTGTTTTATATCGGCTTATAATAAATGCCAAATTTCTATCAAAAAATCGATGAACTGAATTTGGTATAGAAAGGTGCCTGAAATTATAGCTTGTTTAAAAAAAATATCCGATTTCTATTCGTATTCCAGAATTGGAATTTCGCCTTTTATGGCCAGAAATGCATTCATGGCAAGCGCATCCATATCATTAACACTTTGAAAGACAGCAATTGGGGCAACTTTTTGAATTTTAAAACTGATGTATTCCGTAAAACGTGGATAGTTGAAAATTTCACCACTCAGAATTATTGCATCGATATTAAAATCTAAAACTGCACAAGCAGAACCAATGTATTTGGCAATTTGATAACCCATTGCGGTGGCATAAAATTCAGCTTCTTTATCCCCATTCTCTATTCTCTGATTAATTTCATGAATGCTTGATGTTCCTAAATAGGCTTTCAATCCACCTTCTGAAGTCACCATTTTCCGAATTTCCTTTTCCGTATATTTTCCACTAAAGCATACTTCTATTAATTTTCCAACCGGAAGAGAACCGGTACGAGTCAGTGAAAATGGCCCTCCGCCGTCAAAAGCCTGATTTACATCGACCACGCGGCCTCTTTTATGCGCGGCAATCGAGATGCCGCCTCCACCTACATGAGCTACTACGAGTCTTAAATCGTCGTAACATTTTGCATTCGATTTGGCGTATTTTCGGGCGACATATTTTTGGCTTAAAGCATGAAATACTGATTTGCGGGTAAAAAGAGGATGGCCGGTTACACGTGCTAAATCATCAAGTTCATCAACTACGACAGGATCTGCAAGAAATGCTCTCGCATTGGGCAAGTTTTTCGCAAATAAATCGGCAAGTATTCCACCTAAATTTGTTTCGTGAACACCTTGAAGGCCTTTTCTCAAATCCTCAACCATTTGTTCATTAATATTATAAACTCCGGCCTTTTTTAGGGGTTTAATCAATCCACCGCGGGCAACCACGACTTCGATTAAATTTAAATCTATTTCATTATCAAGCAATTCTTTATAAATTGCCTGATAACGAAAATCGACTTGATCAACTATGGTCTTAAAGGCCTTCAGTTCTTCGAATTTGTGATTCAGAGTCTTTAGAAAGAGAATATTTGTTCCTCGATAAATTGCAATCTTGGTTGTTTCTGTTTCAGGATAAACTACAAGAATTTCTTTTGATATCATTTTTGCACATTTAAACAGCGAAAATATAAAAAAATCTCAGAACCAATGCTGCTGTTTTGGTGGAGATTATTTCTCCACCAATTCATAACCCATTTCCAATCCTTTATCAACTGCTGGAATTCCCTCTTTCATCCATTTTGGCATAGGTTTATCTTTTAAGAAATGATCGAAAAATTGAGCCATTCGAATTTGAAAATCATGTTTGTCTCTTATTTTTAACGGCCAATGATCGGCCTCATTATAATTTAGCAACCAGGCCGGTTTGTTTAGGCGTCGCAGTGCAATAAAATATTCAATTCCCTGATACCACGGCACAGCCCCATCATCATCATTATGCATAATTAAAATTGGAGTATTTACTTTGTCCATGGTGAAAATCGGAGAGTTTTCAAGATATCTCAGTGGCGATTCCCAAATGGATTTACCGATTCTGCTCTGTGTATGCTCGTATTGAAATGATCTGCTCATTCCTGATCCCCAGCGTATTCCACCATAAGCGCTGAACATATTTACCACAGGAGCACCCGATTCAATGGCAGCAAACAGATTTGTACGAGTGGCTAAATAAGCAACCTGATATCCGCCCCAACTGTGTCCCTGAGCACCAATTTTCTTATCGTTTACAAATCCTTTTTGAATCAAAGCCGTAATTCCGGGCATTATGCAATTAAATGCATCTTCGCCGGGATAACCGGTTTTGTAATAAATATCGGGATTAAAAACCAAATAACCATTGCTTGTATAGTAGTGATAATCAATTGTTGAACGATGAGGTTCAGGCATTCTGTAACTAAATAGTTCCTGAGAATTTTTTTCGTAAAAATTCACAATCATTGGGTACTTCTTATTCGGATCGAAATCGGCCGGTTTATGTAAAGTGCCTTCCAGTTTTAATCCATCCAACGAAGTCCATCTCACCAATTCTGCAGTTCCCCAATTGAAATCAGACTGTTGTGGATTTACATTACTGATTTGTTTAACTTTTTTAAAATTAAAATCAGTAATTAGTAAATCCGGGAATGTTTCGAAATTTTCTTTAGTAAAAACATAAACTTCGGCATTTTTTGATTTTATGGGCGTATTTAAACTAAAGTTGCCACTGAATAATTTATTAGGAAGTTGATCTTTAATTAATGAACTTGTATAATATCCATCCTGACGGGTTATTTCATTATGCCCGGAAAGGAAGGCGTTAACTGAAGGATCTATTCCTTTTTCGTTGGCTTGAGCAAATCTTGTTCTTGGATTATTTCCATCCAAATCGAAGCGAATTAATCGATAAGTAATTTTTTCGGCACGGCCGTTTTTTGTAAGCTTGAGTGCGGGTATTATATTTTCCGGATCTATTCTCCAGATGTCGTAGCGATCGTAAATTAGGATTGCTTCGTCATTTTTTAACCAACCGGCAAATCGATAGGACGATGGAGGGTTTGGTATATCATTCTCTTCATCAGCACATTGAACTGTACCCGAAGTCGTGATTTTAGCAAATTTTTGTTTTTCAATATGGTAGGTATTCCATGTGGTATCCATTGCATTGTACCAGAAAACAAATTTACCTTC
Organism: Bacteroidota bacterium; assembly: GCA_043804305.1. Classification (GTDB taxonomy): domain Bacteria; phylum Bacteroidota; class Bacteroidia; order Bacteroidales; family UBA12170; genus UBA12170. Next base: position 1,506 of record JAZDJM010000450.1, on the reverse strand, counting down.
GGGCGAAATTTGTGGTGTTGATCGAATGTCTTTTAAAATCAAAGAGCTTTGGCCTGTATTTATGTCAATTAAATAGAAATCATTGTGTTCCGGGCTGCCTTCCCACATGGTTTGCAAGGCATAAGGCTTGTTCGACCAGGCAATAAGCTGATTACCATCCCCGAGTTTCGATAAGCTAATTCCAGTAAAATTTTTATTTTCCAATTGTACAAGCTCATTATTCTCTGAGTGATAGACACATAAATACGTTTTTTTAGAATCCCGATCTTTTTTAAAAATTTGTTCGGTTTGAAGTTCATCCTCGTTCCAATGCCAGATATCAAGCATAGGAATATCTTCAGCCAAAATCGTTGTGTCTTGCTTGGCTTTTACCGGAGCTATCCCAAAGAAAACCCTGTCTTTGATCGGAGCAAAGCTGATTTTTCCATTTAAACTGATTTCCCATTTATCTGGAATAGCTGAATTCTCATTATTTGCTATTAATAATGCCTCATCATCGCCCTTTTTCCAATAATATAAACCGTAATTTTTATCTGCTTTTTTGTTTGAATTTGTATCTGCAAGAAAAGCTATTTTCTGACCATTCTTACTGATTGCCAATTGCTTAAAGTCGGCTTTGCCAATAAATAAAGTATCCAGTATTTTCGTAGTCAGATCTAAACAATACAAGCCTGGTTTAAAGTTCTTCGCATTTCCTTCAGAAATAAAGCTTAAAGCACTTCCGTCTTCTGCAAATTGATATTCGCTAACAGCAGGGTAGGTAAAACTTGCTTTTGTATTTAAATCTTTTAGATGCAAATCCAAAGATTTCTTTTCAGCTTTGGCTTTTGGTTTTTCCTTTATTGATGTATCTTTTTCTAATTCAATTTGGTAAGCCAGAAAGGCCTGCTCTTTTTCAGAAACTTTAAAACTCTTTATTTTATTTATCTGCTCAAACTTTCTGTCGGTAATTGAGAAGATGCCCAAATCAGGCAAAGGCATGTCTTCTTTCTTTGTCTTTTTCAGTTTTAATTCAAGGATTTTTTCTTCGGGAGTTTTGATTGTAAACACCACAAAGGCTGAATTTTCGGTAATTGCAGCGCCATCGCCTCCTTTTTGGGTAAATAATTCAGTACCTAGTTTATCCGATATAATTAAGGTTGGATCTCCTTTCCATGGCTCTGTTTTATAAACGATGGTTTGTCCGTTGTTAGAAACCAAAGTTTCTGTAATTCGATTCCATTTAAGGATATCATCGTGTGTAAGCATTTTTTTGCCTTGCTGCGAAAATGCAAAAAGCGAAATGCCAATAAAAAGTAAAATAAGGTTTAGTTGTTTGTTCATCAGATTTGTGTTTTGTTTGAATGACACAATATTAAGAAATTTTCGGAAAATCGCTTGAATTAAAAAGTATGATGGAAATTTTTCGTCCTCAGAACAAAATCGCAAAATCAGGTTGAAATTAAATCTTTCTAAAGACTAAATTCCATTCATGTGTTTATAATTTTAAATTTCGGACACATGGAA
>JAZDJM010000449.1:0-4202 GCA_043804305.1 Bacteroidota bacterium | reverse complement strand
TTTTATGCGGATGGTTATGTTAAAAGGCGCACGACTGGCCGATGTGATGCATCATATCATCAGTATTGGTGTATACGCACTTTTATCCATTAGTCTGGCAACCTGGAGATATAAGAAAGTGGTTTAATTTCTTTGTCGTATATTTGAATAAGTTACTTCTTAGTTTTAATCTCCAGTTCACGCAAATGTTCCATTTTTTTACGCTTCAAAAACTCATTGATGCCTTCAAAATGTTCTTTCACCTGTTTGTTGCCAAATTCGTAAATCTTGTTTACCATTCCGTCCAAAAAATCGCGATCATGAGAAACGAGAATAAGCGTTCCGTCAAAATCGAGCAAAGCTTGCTTGAGAATATCTTTTGTCCGCATATCCAGATGATTGGTTGGCTCATCCAGAATCAAAAGATTAACAGGCTCGAGCAGAAGCTTAATCATTGCCAAACGCGTGCGCTCACCGCCCGAAAGAATTCTAACCTTTTTATCCCAGTCATCGCCTCCAAACATAAAAGCGCCGAGAATATCTTTTATTTTTGAACGAATATCTCCTTTTGCCACATCGTCGATGGTTTGAAAAACAGTCAGATTTTCATTCAATAAAGACGCTTCATTCTGGGCAAAATAACCTATCATAGTATTGTGCCCGAGCGTTAGTTTGCCGTCAAAATCAATTTCATTCATAATGGCTTGCACCAATGTTGATTTTCCTTCACCGTTTTTTCCGACAAAAGCTACTTTTTCGCCTCTTTGAATACTGAAGGAGGCTTTTTTAAACACCAAATGATCGCCATATTTTTTCGACACCTCTTCGGCTGTAACCGGATAGGTTCCAGAACGTGGCGATGGAGGAAAACGCAAGCGCAAATGTGAAGTATCTACCTCATCAACTTCAAGTATTTCTAGCTTTTCGAGCATTTTTACGCGCGATTGTACCTGCAGGGTTTTTGAATAGGTTCCTTTAAATCTATCAATAAAAACCTGTGTATCAGCAATAAACCTTTGTTGCTCTTCAAAAGCTTTTTGTTGCTGTTCACGTCTTTCTTTCCGGAGTTCAAGATATTTTGAATAATTCACCTTATAATCGTAAATGCGGCCCATGGTCACTTCGATGGTTCTTGTAGTGATATTGTCGACAAATGCCCGGTCGTGCGAAATGATAATGACTGCCTTTGCGCTGTTGATTAAAAATTCTTCAAGCCATTGAACAGATTCGATATCGAGATGATTGGTGGGTTCATCGAGCAAAATTAAATCGGGATTTTGAAGCAATATTTTAGCCAGTTCGATTCGCATTCGCCAACCACCGCTAAACTCAGAAGTCGATCGGCTAAAATCAGATCTTATAAAACCCAGACCAATAAGTATTTTTTCGACTTCTGCATCAAAATTAATTTCGCCATGACTATAAAGTTTTTCGCTTAGATCGGAAACCTTTTCTATAATTGCAAAATATTCTTCTGATTCATAATCTGTACGTTGCACCAATTGATCATTCAAAATATCCAGTTCTTTTTGCAAGTTTAGTGTGGCCGAAAAAGCTTGAGAGGCTTCCTCAAAAACAGTACGGTTATTTTCGGCCATTAAATGCTGAGGCAAGTAAGCAATTACCGAATCGCGAGGCGATGAAACTTTACCACTGCTTGGAATTTGGGCGCCGGCTATAATTTTGAGTAAGGTCGATTTTCCTGCTCCATTTTTTCCCATTAGAGCAATCCTGTCCTTTTCGTTTACTACGAATGAAATATCTTTAAAAAGTGTTGTTCCACCAAATTCTACAGTTAAACCGTCAATTGAAATCATTAAAAGCTTTTTTAATTAAGCCGGCAAAGATAAACAAATGTGGATTTGAGGATAAAAATATATTTAATAGCTATGGAATTGCTTTTCCCTGTTTGACAAAAAAAGCCACTAATCCACAAGAACACCAAAATCCACAAAAAAATTAATTTATTTGGAGCGTAAAAGCTATATTAATGACTATTGTAAGTCAGATATAAAATAGTACCTTGACAAAACCTTTACTCATAGGATTTTTGTGTTATTCCTTGTTTTTGTATTTTTTGGCAAAAAGGTAGACTTATCAAGGATTTACAAGTCCATTTTTAACGGCAAACAATACAAGATTTGGTGCGTTTTTAGCGCCGGTTTTTTCAAATAAGCGACTTCTATGACCATCGATAGTACGCTGACTTAGCCCTAAAGTTTTTGCTATTTCGCTATTTGATAATCCTTTACATATATATTCCAAAACTTCTTTTTCACGGCGCGATAAATTAATCTCATTTATGCTTTTGGATGGTGTGGGTTTATTTACACTGATAACAAACTCATCGGCAAAAAAGTTATCCCCTTCAAAAACGGTATGAATAGCTTGCTGAAGTTGGTCTTTATTTGTGTTTTTAAGTAAAAAACCTTTTGCACCTGCATCTATCATTTTATTAAAATAGCCAATTTCTTCGTGCATAGTTAAAGCAATAACTTGTGTTTTTGGATATTTGCTTCTTACCTTTCGTGTGGCTTCAATTCCATCCATTAATGGCATTTTTATATCCATTAGAACGATGTCGACGCTTTTGGTTTTTAATAAATCCAATAATTCATTCCCGTTTGAAGTTTCACCAACAACTTTAAGTGTGGGAATTTCGTTGAGAATAGTTACCAATCCTTTCCTAAATATTACATGATCATCTGCAATTACAACACTGATTATTTCCAAATCTCCTCCTACTCTATTTTTACACTTATCACAACCATAAGCCCTTCGCCAATTTTACTGTTAAAATCGCAAACTCCTTTAATGGTTCTTATTTTATTTACAATATTGTTTAATCCTAGGCCCAAACTCAATTCCAATTGCTTTTTTACATCAAAACCAATTCCATCGTCGCGGTAATACAAGATTATCTGGCTGTCGGTACTTCTAAGATCGATGGTTATATTCTCAGCCGAGGCGTGCTTTACCGTATTGTTTATCAATTCTTTAGCAGTTTGATACAGCACAGTTTCCGTCAGGCTGCGATTCTTAATTAAATAATTATCCGATTTCACTTTAATAGAAATTACACCGGTTTCGTTTATGTATTTGCAAAACTCGTGAAGCGCAACTGCCAGACCGAAGTCGTGCAAAATATTGGGTGTTATTTTGGCGGAGATTTCTTTTGCCGTGCGTATGGCCAAATTTGAAAGTTCATCGATATTCTTTAAAACTTCCTGCCTATTTATATTTTTAAACTCATCTTTTTTGAGTAAATCTGTATAAAGCTTTAAGGTTGAAAGAATAGGACCTAACTCATCGTGTAAATCAGCGGCAAATCGTTTGCGTTCTTTTTCTTCCGATTCGATAAGCAAACTTAACATTTTATGCTCCAACGCCTTGCGTTCAGCGATGTTTCTTGCAACACTTATAATGACTTTTTGATTATTGAAATCTATGATTCTGCTTTTCATTTCTACGGGAACCAAAGCACCGGTTTTTGTCAGGTGTTCTGTTTCATAAGTTAATTTCCCTGTTTCCAATATTTTTTTAATATTTGGCGCAACTGTATGCCTGAATTTTGGGGTTTTGATATCGGTAAACCTCATAAAAAGAAGCTCATCACGCGTATAACCCAAACTTTCGCAGGCTCGTTTATTGACTTCTATAAACCTACCTTCCAAATCAGCAAGAAAAATTTCATCACTGCTGTAATCGAAAAGGAATTTGAATTTCTTTTCGGAAGAAATCAAAGCTTCTTCTGCAGTGGCTAATTTTTCTAATAAATTTTGATTCGATGGCATTTCATGCTCTTTTCCCAATGAAACTTACTATTTTGATTGAAATTAATTCGTTTGTTATTTTGTTCACAAAGATAATGTATATTTTTTTATGGAGTGTTAACGAAGTTTTAATATTTAACTACGGTACAAACCATGTATTATGAAGGTTGCAACAACAATTTAATAATCCATTGTTTGAATCTGCTATAATCTTTTGGGCTTATTTAATCGCCGTAAAAAAATAATGCAGCCCAGAAAAATTTTGCCTTTCTAAATAAGAAATATAAAGGTTGAAATTGGGCAGGTTCGTTTTGAGTATTGGAGCTGACGAAAATAGAAAATTAAATTCTTCGGCAAATTCGTGGCGTAAATCCATAGTATCATTAAGTATTTGCTGAAATTTCTTTAAAAGTGGTTCATTGCTATGTAATAATGAATCATCAATGGAAA
>JAZDJM010000448.1:0-5282 GCA_043804305.1 Bacteroidota bacterium | reverse complement strand
GAATCAAAACGGCGTGTGGAATTCCTTTAAGATTAGTTACAACATTAAACAGTGAATGCATTCCATAAATTAGATAAATATAAGCACAACCTCCTTTTCTGTACATCACTTCTGTTCTTCTGGTTAATTTATTGCCAAAAGCATGAGATGCTTTGTCATTAACCCCAGCATATGCTTCTGTTTCAGTAATAATTCCACTGCAAACAACATTATCTATTTTGGTGTATAATACTTTGCCAAGAAGAGCTTTGGCCACTTTTAAAACATCTTTCTCCTTATAAAAATGCTCGTCAAGAATCATAACTATTTAGTAGCGGTATTCCAATATAGTCGATTTTCAGAATCTTCCAGAATTTTATCATTATCCTTTAGCCACGAAATAGCAGATAATAATTTATCGATATCATCCATGTTAACCTCATAAAGCAATTCGTCGAGAGGCATTTTCTTTTCTGATAAAATAGGCTTGAGGATTTCAACGGCATAATCAAATTCCAGTTCACTTAGCAATGTGGTATTTCTGCGTAAACACACATCACATTTCCCGCAGCGTTTGCCGGATTCCTCACCAAAATAAGAAAGCAAAAGCTGATTTCTGCACTTGCTTTTGTGAGTTACATAATCAATAACACTTTTCAAACGTTTTTCGGCTATTTCTTTCCTTAATTTATATACTTCTGGAGAGATGCGAATATCTGACAATGCAAGTCTTTCTTCGAGATAGATCAGTTGCGGTTTGGATTTTTCAGGCTGATAATCAATGATATTCAATTTATTAAGTGCTACTAATATCTGATGAACCTGATCGTGCTCTACCTGAAATACCTTGGAAATTTGAGCCAGATTGATCGGAACTGCGCCATCAAAAAGCCCGCTGTATGTTCTTAGCAGATATTTGATAAATAAATCGTACTTACTATTGGCCACCTGAAACTTATATAAATCGTTGCCATTCAGCAATATCTGTACTTTGCTCGGGGAGTGTATCCCTTCGTTTAAAACTATATACGCCTGTTTCTCAAGAAATTTTAAAGCATTGTAAGCTGTTGCAGGAAGCAAATTAAATTGTTTAGAAAAATCGATAATATCAAAATCCAAACTTTCCCCTTTTCCAGATCCAACGGCCAGCCTGAAATAATTCCCCAATGCCTGATATACGGTTTTTATCAGCTCAATGGGAGGAAAAGTCAATTCAAAATATTTTTGAAGATTTGCAATATCTGCCTTTTCCCAAAGCAGCACTGCAAAAGCATTTTGCAAATCGCGACCTGCTCTTCCGGCTTCCTGAAAATAGGATTCCAGATTCTCGGGTAAATCCATATGAACCACAAAGCGTACATCGGGTTTATCTATTCCCATTCCAAAGGCATTGGTGGCAACCATAACTCTTACTGCATTGCTCATCCATTCTGTTTGCCGCCTGTCGCGCTCCAAAGCATTTAATCCGGCATGATAATGCGTTGCACTGATGCTGTTTTTTACTAAAAATGTGGCTATTTCGGCTGTTTTTTTACGGCTTCTGACATAAACAATACCGCTTCCTTTTTGTTTATTCATCATACGCAGAAGTGCTCCCAATTTATCTTCATTAAAGGAAACAAAATACGTAAGATTGGAACGGTTAAAGCTTTGCTGAATCGTGTTAAGCTGTTTAAATTCTAGTTTTTCCTGAATATCCTTAACAACATCCAGTGTGGCAGTGGCTGTTAATGCGAGTACAGGAATTTTCGGCAGAAATGTGCGTATATTTTTGATATCCAGATATGATGGCCTGAAATCATAACCCCATTGAGAAATACAATGCGCTTCGTCAACTGCAATCAGATTGATTTTTAACTGAGGGATTCTATTTATAAAATGCTGGCTGGATAATCTTTCGGGAGATAAATACAAAAATTTGGCTTTACCGTGCGTACATTGGTTCCAGGCTACTTCTGCCTCATTTGTCCGCATGCCTGAATAAATAGCCACAGCTTCTATTTTTCTTTTTTTCAGATTGGCAACTTGATCTTTCATCAGGGCAATCAAAGGTGTAATTACTAAACAAATACCATCCATCTTTAAAGCAGGAATCTGATAACAAATCGATTTTCCGCCACCGGTTGGCAGCAAAGCCAAAGTATCTTTTCCTTCCAGAACATTTCGAATAATTTCTTCCTGTTTTGGCCTGAAATTACTATAACCCCAATATTGAATGAGTAATTGTTTGATTTCCATTTTTATCCAAATCGATTTACTAAAATACGTTTTCTTATTGGTTTATTTCAAATTCAATTTGGTTTGCATTTGTTTAACTTCTCTCCGCAACGAATCCAGACTCTGCACGATATCCTGGCGCATTTCATTGGCTTCGGGTATTTCTGAACTGATGTAATTGATAAACTGCCAGATTTCCCGGATATCGCTAATTGGCAATTCATAAGGATCGTAAAGGCTATTTAAGGAATGTAAACGCAATTTTCCTTCACTTTTTATTTTATTCTCAACTACTTTAAAAACTACGCCTTCATCGAGGGTTAAAATGATGTATGCGCCTCTGTCTTTGATGTTGTTCCAGTTTTGAACATATTCGCCGGTAACATAAGCCCCATCAGGAATTGGCAGCATGGAATCACCACTGATTTGAAAAGTACGGTATTTCTTTTGTTTCGATAAAAAAGGCATTCGAAAAGTGGGTAATACTTTTATGTATTCCGGATCCGCAAATCCACTGGTATAACCTGCTTTGGCCTTTTCATTTACGAGCTCTATATTTTCTTCATTATCAGCGCCTACGGTTGTTGTAAGCACCCTGAGTTTGCTTCCTCTAATGAAAACATCGTAACCGCGTTCGAGTTGGTTTATCTGACTTTCGGTTAGTTTGCTCAAATCCACTTTGATTAATGTATCAATAGAAACATTATAATAATCCGAAAATGCAATTAACACCTGCATATTGGGGTGTGCCACTTCATTTTCGTAGCCGCTTAAAGTTGAGCGCTTCATGGCTAAACTCTGAGCCGCTTCATCTTGTGTAAAACGCTTGCGCTTGCGAAGTAGTTTTATGTTTTGACTGAATATTGACATTTTTTACGCTTTATTTATTCTAACCTTGTTATTCAAGCCCTTCAGGCTTTTTTTTCGCTGCATTGGTTTCTTTGGGGCATTGCCCCAAGTTATGATATATAAGCCTTGCAGGCTTTTTGTTGTATCCGATAAATTGTTCATTGTATACCAATTATACCAGCTGAACTCAGGCTGAAAGCCTGTAAAATGATAACTTGGGGCTTCACCCCAAGACAAACCAGCTCTGCTCGAACAACTAGCCTGTAGGGCTAGTATATCAACTCCAAAAGTATTTTGAATCATATTCTGCTATTTCATATTCTTTTATAAATGCCTCTATTTCTTCATTATAGGTTTTAGCCTTATGATGTTGTTTTTGATTAAGTATATAGTTTGTTACAACATTTAATTTTGAACTACTAACAGAAAAAGCACCATATCCAATCTGCCATGTAAAATCCTTAATCCCTTTTTCTTTCATCCACTTAGAACTTTGTTTTTTTACTTCCTCTACTATTTTTGCAAGCGCATGATTTTTTGATAGCCGAAACAAAATATGAATATGGTCGGATGCTGAATTTATTTTCAATGCAGGGCTTTCTTTATTCTTTAAAATACCTCCGACATAAGCATGTAATTGAGATTCTATTTGCTCAGAAATAAAAGGATATCTTTCTTTAGTTCCAAATGTAAGATGAACATAAAGTTGTGATAATGATTGACCCATGATAATTATTTTTATTTATATAAACCTGCTGGTCCTTCTTTAACGATTTTAATATTTCCATTTTCCCTGCCTATTTCTTGCTTTTTACCTTATAAATTGATTATATTGTAATCGTATTTTTGATTATATTTTAATCAAATATACATCATTTTTTATAGAAAAGCAAATTTATGTTCGCAAATGCCAAAGACCGTACGATTGTTCACTTCGACCTGGACACTTTTTTTGTTTCGGTTGAGCGTTTGGTAAACAGCAAACTCATTGGTTTACCGGTACTTATTGGCGGCACTTCCGATCGTGGAGTAGTTGCAAGCTGCAGCTACGAAGCCCGTCAGTTTGGCATAAAATCGGCCATGCCCATGAAACTGGCCCGCCGATTATGCAACGAAGCCGTTGTGGTGCGTGACGATATGGAATTGTACAGCAAATATTCCCGCGTGGTAACTGATATTATTGCCGACAGCGCCCCGGTTTACGAAAAAGCAAGTATCGACGAGCATTACCTCGACATTAGCGGTATGGACAGGTTTTTTGGCAGCCTGAAATGGACCCAGGAATTGCGGCATCGCATTATCAAAGAAAGTGGTTTGCCTATTTCTTTTGGGCTTTCGGTAAACAAAACCGTAGCCAAAATTGCCACCGGCGAGGCAAAACCCAATGGCGAGCTGCAAATTCCATTCGATGGGGTAAAACCTTTTTTATCGCCTTTATCCATCAAAAAAATTCCGATGATTGGCCATCAAACCTTTCAGTTGCTTAGGTCGATGGGAGTTTCAAATATCGAAACGCTCAGCCGCATTCCTCCCGAAATGATTGAACAACTTCTGGGCAAAAACGGAATTGTAATCTGGAAAAAAGCAAACGGCATAGACAATACACCTGTACAAAGCTATTCGGAACAAAAAAGCATAAGCAGTGAGCGTACTTTTGAAAAAGACAGCACCGATGTGCAAAAAATGCGTTCCATTCTTATCGGTATGGTTGAACGTTTGGCTTTTCAGTTGCGCAAACAACAAAAACTGAGTGGTGTGATTGGTGTAAAAATCCGCTATTCAAATTTTGATACACACAGCTTGCAACAGCGCATTCCGTACACTTCGCTGGATCATGTTTTAATACAAACAGCCACTGAACTTTTTGATAAACTTTATCAGCGACGTATGTTGATCCGCTTGATTGGCGTAAGGTTCAGCCAACTTATTCAGGGTCAACAACAACTCGATTTATTTGACGATATTCCGGAACGCATCGATTTGTATCAGGCCATGGACAAAATACGTTTGCGTTTTGGGAAAAACAGTATTTTAAGAGCGGTAAGCCTTAAAACACCGGAAGAAAGAGCAAAAAAAGAAGAGCAAAAAGAAGAAACTGCTTGAAAAATTTCTTTTTGATGTTTTTGGATTTCGATTTTTTACCAAACCAGCAAACAAGGAATGCACAAAGGAGCAAAAAGATTATACAGAAGCACAATTTAAAAGCCAATAACATTAATTTTAAAACCGCTCTTATT
>JAZDJM010000447.1:0-3589 GCA_043804305.1 Bacteroidota bacterium | reverse complement strand
AATAATGGGAGGGTAATCAAAATCTTGTACCGCTCCATATTCATGTTGCGCATATTTAATGATTTTTAAATATAAATTAGATGAAGCTTCTGGCCCCATTCCGCCAAGTACTCCGATTGTTTTATTTTTTTGAATCATATTTATTGAATATTGCTAGAGATTTATAAAATTATTGTATCAGACAGACGCAAGGCAAGTTTTCAAATTTCGCCTAACGTATCGGCATCATCCGAAGTTTTTGTGTAGCGATAGCGGAACAAAAATTTGGGAGAAGGAATTTTTCTTACCTTGAATTATAAATGTGAAAAATTCCTGAACCGGATATGCCGTGTGATGTGATGTAAATTTTTTTATTATTTATTTTTTTCTCAATTTTCTTTTTATTCAAATTGGTAAAATAAGTTTTTTTCGTTTTTGGCGCTGGGCAGAGGGGCAATGGGTGAATGGCCAGCGCCAAAACACGTTGGCAATCTCTTTCTATTGTTTTAGTTCTAGTGGAATATAAATTTTTGAGAAGCTAGTTAAATTTTCGTAATAGCCAAATCGCAAAGAAAAGGAAAATTTTGGGGTAAATCGGTGCGAACCACGGATAAGCTGTTCAAAACTGTATGGTCCAATGATGTATCCACTGTTATCTCCAACCAAACGCATTGTTTTGTCAAAAAGGTAGTGATTACAAACAGCCATCTTATCAGGTGCGTTATGAACAAAAAAATCAACAAAAATTCCAGTATCAGTAGTAAATAATTTATCTTTTGGTGGAAATATTATTTGTGCTTGATTCCAAGTGCCATGAGGCTCACGATATATAGATATTGGTTTGCTCATCCAAGTAAAAAGGTGCAAGAAGTTTTCCTTTAATAATCCACTATCAAAGTCAACAAAATCAGTTTTAAAATTTAAATGTCTATATAAACCATTGTTTTTAGTAAGATGTAAATTGAGATCCGGTGGAATAGATAAGTGATTGTAACCATTTATCAAAGTTCCTCTGAAGTTTTTAGTCGATAAAATTGAGTTGTCACTATCAATAGAAATTATTGGAAAAGTCTGCATTACTTTTAAATCAAAAACTTTTTTTCCAATGTCCCTATCATCCGCCCCCAATATCATGATGGTTCCGTTTTTCAATCTCATATTGCCCAAATCTTATTTGGCGGTTTCAAAAATTTTCTTAACCAAATTTGTCCGTGCATAAAATGCCCGACTGGTTGACCCATGTCCCGCACCTTTCGTCCTCGCTTGTATCCACTTACCATCCGCACCAGTCAACGACTTAAAACCTTTTTTGATCAACTTGTTTCGGATAAAATCATAGTCAGTTTTAATTTCCTGTATCAGTTCATCTGTCTCGGCAAAATCTAAACTGGTTACTTTTATCAACTCCGCATTATCGGCATTTTTGCCATGCCATGCGACTGCACAAAAAATTATTGCTTTTAATTTTGCCCAACAATGACTTTCAAAAAATGAGTGTTGCTTTAATTCCGTAGGGTTAATCATTGTAATAGCCATTGTTTCCTTTGGCAATAATTGGCCTTTTACTTCGTGAAAGCTGACGGATTTTAATTCCCAAGATAAACCATTTGGTGCTTTAGAAATGTTTGTCTCTAATCCAGCCACTCTTTCTAAAACTAAACCTTTCCAGCCCTTGTTTTGTTTTCCTGTTTCATAAGTAGTAATGCCGTGTTCTATGGCCAATTCCCGTAAATCTTTCCCAACGGCCTTTTTTAAATTTCTTATGGCAACTGCCCGAGTAATAATTTTCATAGTGTAAATATTAATGAAGCTCTTTTTTAATATCGTTGAAGCGTTTAACAGATAGATCAAGATATTTTTTTTCTAAATCAATCCCAATATATTTTCGTTCGTTTAAAACGGCAGCCAATCCTGTTGTTGAGGATCCTGCAAAAGGATCCAAAACCACATCACCTTTATCAGTGCTGGCCATAATAATACGCACGAGTAAATCAATCGGTTTTTGTGTCGGGTGTTTGCCGTGTATTTTTTCTGCAGTTTTTGGCGGATATACAGCCCAAACGCTACGCATTTGTAAATTTGGTTTTTTTAAAAAATCATCGGGCCAATTGCCGTTTTTCATTGCCTCATAATTAAATTTATGTTTGGCTTTTTTATCTTTGCGGGCCCAGATAAGTGTTTCATGACTGGCCGTGAAAAAACGGCAACTCAAATTTGGCGAAGCATTTGGTTTGAACCACGCAATATCGTTGAGAATATGGAAATGCTTAACCTGCAAAGCAAAACCACACTGGTAAATTGAGTGGTAAGTTCCACTAATCCAAATAGTCCCGCCATGTTTCAAAACTCTGTGGCAGGCCTCTATCCACGATAATTGGAAATCAAAGTCCTTTTTTAAGCCATTGCTGACATCCCACTCACCTTTGTTTACACTCACCATTTTGCCAGCGTGAACAGTAAAACCACCATTTGACAGGAGATAGGGAGGATCGGCAAAAATCATGTCAATAGAATTTTCTGGAAGCTCGGCCAGCAGGTCAATGCTGTTGGCATGATAAAGTTTAAAATTTTGTTTATCAAAATATGGTTTTTCCATAGATGTTTGTGCTATATCATCTTAAATTACTGCTTTAATCTTACTCCGTTCGACCCCCTCGGTCAATCGTTGAAATTTATTAAAAAAACAGTTTTTGGCTGTTTCGCAACGGACAAAAACACCTAATACCCCTAATCGCAATCACAAAAAACTTATTTTATTCCTTATTATCAAAAAAGAAAATTGGGAAAAAAATAAATAATAAAAAAATTTATTTCATATAACGTTTCGGAGTAAACGAAGTTCGTTTTCCGACTTAATTGATTAAGCTTTGTTATTGAACTGAACTATATTAAATGCACTAATCTTTTTATTGGCACAGGGCAAGGAAAACGAATTTGGGTGAGGAAATTTTGCATTCCATGGAGATATTTTTGCGCAAAATTTCTGAACCGTTTACTCCGTGTTATACGCTGTTTCACTTCAACGGTAATGCATCACTGACCATTTTTTTAACATTAGGCAGGAGTTTTAATTTGTCTATTTCAGTAATAGTTATCCATTCAGGAATAGTTTCGTTATTAGCTTTTAGTTCGCCGTCCCAGTGTTTGCACAAAAAGTTTTCTTGGCTGAATGTTTTGACACCGTCTTTGCGAGCGATAGCCGCAGTGTAAGTTTCCGGTACTTTTTCTAAATATTCAATGCTTGTAATTAAGCCGGTTTCTTCAAATAATTCTCTGACTGCGGCGTCGATGGATTTTTCACCCAGCTCTATTCGTCCCGCTGGAATTCCGTACGTGTCGTTTAAGTGACCGGCTTTTTCACCATGGCGAACTAAAAGTACCTTATTATTAAGACAAATTAAAACTCCTGCCGTTTTTATGATATTCTCCATACTTTTATTAAATTCGAACTAGTTGAAGTGAAATGGCGTATAACGTTTCGGCATATCTGATGTTTGCCGTAGCGTAGCGGAGGCAAATATGGGTGGAGGCTTTTGTATAAAAGCCGTAACCAGATATGCCGTGTTATGTGATGTGCATGTTTTACTTTAATCCCGATAGCAATCGGGAT
>JAZDJM010000446.1:0-2047 GCA_043804305.1 Bacteroidota bacterium | reverse complement strand
GATGGTCCTTTTGGAGTGACCGAAAACGATTGGGACAAAATAAAAAACATACAGGAATATAATTTAAATTTAATAAAATTATTCTCAAGGGTATTAAAAAACGGTGGCTCATTATATTTATTTGGGAAACCCAATTGTATTGATTTTGTTGATTATCGTCCCTATCTAAATTTAAGTTCTAAAATTGTATGGTATCAACCCAGCAGATTAGCCCAAGGAAAAACTAAATATACAAATAATTATGATATAGTCGCTTACTTCACCAAGGGAAAAACTAAAGCATTTAATTTAGACCATATCCGCGTTCCGCAATTGGTTGAATTAGAGCACAGAAAAAGATGTGAAAATGTGCCCTCGGTTGTTAATGGTAAATTCCATAAAACAAAATTCAATGGCAACGGCAAAAATCCTGGCGATGTTTGGGGTGATATAAAACAACTTACATATAAATCAAAGGAATTAGTGAGTAGAGAACTCTTAAACACTATACAAAAACCCATTAAGCTGATAGAAAGAATCGTAAAGGCCAGCTCAAACGAGGGGGATACAGTACTAGATCCCTTTGCTGGCGTTGGAACTACTTTTGTGGTTTGCAAGGAGCTAAAACGAAATTTTATAGGATTTGAAATTAATCCAGATTTTGTTAAAACCTGTAACAAAAGAATAAAGGAAGTCGAATTAAAACAAGCAAGTAAATTATTTGTATAAATATGGTGCAAAAAATAATTTCTAAAATTATAGAGCTCGTAATTAAAGCACAAGAATTAGCATTAAGTATTGGTATTCCCAATATTTTGCAGCCGGGACTGGTTAAAGAAATGATAATTTCTAAAACACTCGGACATGAGTTAATAACTTCAAAAAGAGACGCTGACGCTTGTGATAAAAAAGACCCCTCAATTAAATACGAGTATCTTTCTTGTTATGAAGGCGGGACTGGGCAATTAGACCGAATGTTCAAGTCACCCGCAGACAAAAGAGCTGAATCTTTGTATAGGATAACTCGTAATAAGATGATTTACTTGGCGATATTTTACAAGAAAAATCCATTGAAAATTAAAATTATTTATGAAATTCAGCAGGGTGTTTTATTAAAGGAAACAGAACGGCAGTTGAACAGAAGCAGTAATAAAATATCGCATGTTGGTTTTTCTGAGGAGTGGGCAAAAGAACACGGTAGAGTTATATATCAAGATAAAATTTAATTTCAAGAACTTATGCAACTACCTAAAAAAGCAATTATTACACTGGCCGGAATGGGCACAAGGTTTTTACCAGCCACCAAAGCTGTGCCAAAAGAGATGCTGCCTTTGATAGACAAGCCGATCGTGCAATACGTTGTTGAGGAAATGGCAGCGGCCGGCGCGCGCGACATTATTATGGTGACCAAAAAAGGCGGCTACGCGATTGAAGACCACTTTGATTCCAATTTTGAACTGGAAGAGCAGTTGAAGAGGACAGGTAAGCTGGACAGGCTGAAAGCGGTGATTGACATTTCCAAAATTGCCAATTTTATTTATTTGCGCCAGAAAGCATATATGCCTTACGGCAATGGCACACCTTTGCGCGTGGCTGCTGATCTTGTTTCTGACGGCCCGTTTTTTTACGCTTTTGGCGATATGCTGGCTCAATCAAAAATTCCGGTGGCACAGCAGCTTCTCAAGATTTATCAAAAGAATCCTGAAGCCGCCGCGGTCGTGGCCGCTTACCCTGTGGCGCGTAAATTGGTCAGCCGTTACGGGATTTTCAAAATAAAGCAAGGCACAAAAAATGAAATGGAGCGCGTGGTGGAAAAGCCGGAGCCGCGCCAGGCGCCGTCAAATTTGATGAATGCCGGCCGTTTTTTATTTACGGCTAAAATTTTGCCGATTATAAGAAAGATGAAAACCGGCAAGGACAATGAATTGTGGCTGGTGGATGCCATTCAAGTTTTGGTTGATCAAGGTGAAAAAGTGATTGTGCATGCATGCCAGGGAAAAGTCTGCGACACAGGCGATCCGTTGAATTATCTCAAAACCACACTTGACTTTGCTTTGGAACGCGCTGA
>JAZDJM010000445.1:0-4088 GCA_043804305.1 Bacteroidota bacterium | reverse complement strand
TCCCAGTTCTCTCCGCCGTCTGGTGAATTAACAATAAGGGCTGCATTTATGGTAAAAACATTATCACTCATATCAAAAATTCCGGAATTATTTGAATCGGTGATTTTAATCTTACAAATCGCTGAACTTACATTGGGAACTGTCCACAAATAGGTTCCCGTGACAGTATTATAAAAACTTGTCACAGAAGTCCAGCTACTGCCATTATCAGTTGAATAGTCAATTGAATAATAGTTTGATGTTCCACTGGCCGACCAGGTAATGTTATGTTGTGAACATCCTGTCCAGCTTTCACTGCCGTTTGGCGATGTAACGGTAATAGATTGTGAAAAAATTGAGCTTATTGACAGCATCAATAAAATGGAATGAAATAATATTTTTTTCATTAGTCAGATATTTGGATTAATACGGTATTAATTGAAATAAATACAGTTAGATACAAGTTCACGTTTATCCTTTTTGTAGGTCAATTTATTCAGCAAAAATATTTTACTCCGAAAAAGTATTTTAAATCCTGCTGCAATGATGATGGCAATAAAATGCTGCTTCAGGCAGGCTTTTCGATGCTTTAACTAAAATTATTAAAAATTATTTATAAAGCATCATATTTTATAATATTTTGTTAAAGTGAAGTTGTTAAAATTTGCGTGTACAAATTAAAATGGGAAAGATATAATTCCCTTCCTATTAAGAGATCAGACTTGTTATGACTAATGCGAGGCACATTTCAGGATAGAACATTTTACATCAAACCAATGCGGGTAATGAATTTTCGTTTACAAACATCATTCCTTCGAAGCAGATCAAAATAAACATGTAAAAGTTTAAAAAAATATATTGAGAAAGCTGCCAAAAAAAAACTCAACAAAGATCGTATTTCGACAAACTTAATATGACAACTTGCTGACTTTGAGATTGGCAAACTGAGACTTTGGAGTAAACTCAGTCGAAAGCTTGCAGAAATGTGTTATGCATGAAAAGGAACTTTTGAAACTCACTCAAGAAAAAGCAATTAAGCCTCTTACTGGTTCAGGGCTTACTTATGCAAACATTATACTTTCTATTTTTTTTAATCAGGGCTTCATTTGAAGTGAAACCCTGACTTTTAAATAAATCACCTTTGAGAAATTGTCAATTATCCATTTCAGTGTAACTGATCCCGGAGGTGTTAAGGATTATATTTTATCAGATTCAACGCCAGCAGCATTAAATGACTGTAGAAATGAATTAATAGATAAATTCCCCTTGTTCTGATAAAATGCTGAGTTTTTCACCATCATGCTTTTCACACCTCCCAACAATTTGGGCATCAATATCAAATGATTTGGAAATAGAAATAATATCGAGTGCTGAAGTTTGATCAGTATAAATTTCGAATCGGTGCCCCATGTTAAAAACTTTGTACATTTCCTGCCATGGTGTACCAGATGAATTATGTATCATGGTAAATAATGGTGGGGCCGGGAACAGGTTGTCTTTTACAATATGCAAATTATCAATAAAATGCATTACTTTGGTTTGCCCGCCTCCCGAACAGTGAACCATTCCATGAATCTTACCGTGGTGATTTTCCAGTATCTTCCTGACCACCGGAGCGTAAGTACGAGTTGGAGAAAGCACTAATTTTCCAGCATCGAGACCTGTTTTTGTAATAAAGTCAGTTAATTTGAATTTTCCTGAATAAACCAAACCATCAGGGATCAGCGGATCAAAACTTTCAGGGTAACGTTTTTTCAGATATTTGCCAAATACATCATGCCGTGCCGAAGTAAGGCCATTGCTTCCCATTCCTCCGTTGTAATCCTTTTCATAGGTCGATTTTCCGAATGAGGAAAGACCTACAATAACATCTCCGGCACAAATTTTATCATTCGAAATAACTTCCTTCCGCTTCATCCGGCAGGTTACAGTGCTGTCAACAATAATGGTTCTCACGAGATCACCCACATCGGCTGTTTCACCGCCGGTAAAAAAAACCGGCAAACCCAATTCTCTCAGCATCTGCAACACTTCTTCGGTACCATTGATGATTGCCGCTATTACTTCGCCGGGTACCAGGTTTTTATTTCTCCCGATTGTTGAAGAAACAAGAATGTTATTTGTTGCACCAACACACAACAAATCATCAATATTCATAATAATAGCGTCCTGTGCAATGCCTTTCCAAACAGACAAATCACCTGTTTCTTTCCAATAAACATATGCAAGTGATGATTTAGTACCGGCTCCATCGGCATGCATGATGTTACAATATTCAGGATCACCACCCAAATAGTCAGGTATAATTTTACAGAATGCTTTCGGAAATATTCCTTTGTCAAGCTTTTTTATGGCTTCATGTACATCGGTTTTACTGGCCGAAACACCACGTTGATCATATCGCTGATTGTCTGAAAACATTTTGTAATTCTTTAGTATGAATTTTCAGGCAAATATAAAAGATAAATATTTCAAGCCCGAAATTAATTGCTTTGTTAAAAGTGAATGGGAAAATTGTGATGTTAATACTTTAACAATATTTAAAAAATCCAAATCGTATTCTGATAATTATTTCAGGTCAATGGCTTTTTTTCTTTTTCGTCTTTTTATCAGGAACCAAATAACCAGTGCAATCAAAATAAAAGGCCAGATATATACCATTCCACTGAAAAAGTATTGTATTCCGTTCCATCCGCCACTCAGGGCACGCATAACCTTTTTGCCGAAACCTGTAACAGTTTTGTTCGTTTTATTGAGAACAATTGTAATATGGCTGAATTCAGTCTGGTTACTTAGAAAATTTAACCTTCCCTGTGTGGCTTCAATATCTTCCCGAACAACAGCCAGTTGTTGTTCTATTGAAAGAATTTCATTCACTGTATTGGCTTTCGCAAGTATTTCGGTGTAACGTTTCTCCAGTGCTTTTTTTGCTTCCAGGCGGGCTCCAACATCAATAAATTCAGCAGTCACATCTTCAGTATCAATTGATTTTGATCTGAAAGATCCGGCAAAAACGAATAATGAATCAAGAAATTTATCAAAATTACTGGCCGGCACCTTCAACGTCAGAACAATTTCATCAGCATATTCAAAATGGTTTTCGTATTCCCTTAATAAAATCCCGTTTAATTCTTTTGCAAGTTTCAAAATAAAATCCCTGTCTTTCGATGGAGTTTTACTGTCAATCGTCAGGTTGGCGTTTCTGATTATTTTTCTGTCCATTTCTCCAGAAGAATTTATTTCATCAGCCTTTTCCATAGAATATTCATCCCGCATGACAGGGCCGAAATCAGCCTGTTTGTTTTCACTGCAAGAGTGTAAAACAAAAACACAAAAAAGGAAAACAGGTAAAATGATTATTTTTTTCATTTTTACTATATTTATATGATGGTTCTATCATTTACAAAATTACAATATTATTTTCTTTGCACACTTTTTTCATCTCCTCTGGCCATATACTTACCTGTATTTCTCCAATATGTGCTTTCCGAAGGAAAAACATACATATTCTCGATTGCCCTATGCCACCGCCTATTGATAAAGGAAATTCACCACTCAAAAGCCTTTTGTGCCAAATAAGTTCAGCCCGGTTTTCGCAATTCCTGATTTTAAGTTGCTCCCTTAAAGATTCCGGGCTCACACGAATTCCCATCGAAGAAATTTCGAAAGAACACTCCAGTACAGGGTTCCATAAAATTATATCACCATTCAGGCCGCGATAGCCATTAATGGTCTCAGTAATCCAGTCATCATAATCCGGGGCACGGCCATCATGTGGCTCACCGCTCTTTAGTTTAGCTCCAATACCAATTATAAAAACAGCCCCATGTTCTTTCACGATACGGTTTTCCCTCTCGCCTGGTGATAATTCAGGATACTTTGCTTCCAGTTCTTCCGCATGGATAAAGTAGATTTCATTTGGTAAAACAGGCTTTATATGTGGATAATTTTCAAAAATGACAAACTCTGTTCTTTTAAGAATATAATATATTTTCTTGACAGTTTTCCTGAGATAAGTCAGATTCCTGTCTTCCTTCCTGATCACTTTTTCCCAATCCCACTGATCGACATAAAGTGAATGCAGATTATCAAGAGTTTCATCCGGCCTG
>JAZDJM010000444.1:0-5349 GCA_043804305.1 Bacteroidota bacterium | reverse complement strand
TGTGTTTTTTGTATTTTTCTGCCAGACTCAATGCGTGAATGCCTAAGTCAACCGCAAGTGATGGGTTTTGTGACCGATTATCCCAGCATTGTTTTGTTAAGAAATCTATTTGGTCTTCATAACTTAAAGACTCAATACTGGAATAAATACTATCTGGGATGCTTGAGATTGAATTGTATGCATAAATAACATTCTGAAAACCAAATATTAAAAATATAATTACTATTCTAGGTTTCATGACAAAAGCAATCACTATAAGAGTTGTTCTCAAAACTACGAAAAAAGCTTGATTTACTCTATGATTAATTTTTAGATTCAGTTCGTTTTAATCAAGGATTTAATTTTATTTACGTTTTTAAAAGCTAATTTATAAGATTATCAGAAAGCAATATTTTTTCTTCAATTAAAGTTTTTATTACAATTTCAGTCATTTCACTTTTAAAAGCAAATTCTTTGCTAAGATCAGATACATAGGCTTTTAAGCGCATTTTGTATACAGAACGCATTTCATGAATTTCATTAAAAAATAAAACAACTATGGGTTTATTCAAATAAATATATTTTGATATCAAAGCTGCTTCAGTGGCAATTTTGCGAACCCTTTCAGTATCAATGTCTAATGGCAAGTAAATTTCGGCAACTACCTGACAATTATTTTCGCCGGCATTGCTGTTCGATACAAAAGAACTCATAAAATCGCTGTTCGGAATCGTAATTACCGAATCGTCGGGCGTAACAATTTTAGTCGATCGGATACCAATAGCTATCACTTCGCCATAGTGGCCACCAGCCTCAATCTTATCGCCAATCTGAAACGGGCGATCAAACATCACCAGCAATCCTCCAAAAACATTTTTTAATAAATCCTGGGCTGCAAATCCAATAGCTACACCTATTGACGCAAAAAAGGCAAAGAGTGTTGCTGCCGGCGGATCAAATACACCCACAATAATAATGTACAAGATAAAAGTCCATGCAATAATCCTGATGATTGGCATGATGCGTTTAATGGCCAGGCTAGATTTAGGATTTCGAAGCGCATAAGAATTCATCAAGCCTAAAACCAGTGCGATAACCAAATAACCAAAGGCCAATACGATTATCGTCCACAAAATTTTCTTACCGCTAATTACCGATGTAAGTTCTTGTGGGTTTATTTCATCGGTTTCTGTTTCGGCCTGCTGAACATCTGATTTTTGAATAACAACAGTTGTTACCGAATCGTTTTTCGCCAAAAGTGTGTCTTTAATGATAAGCGGTTGAGCAATTAAACCTGAAGAAAACAGGATTAAAATAACCAAAAAGTTATATTTTAAGGATTGAATCATGACTTAAATAATTAATGAAGTAAATTAATGTTATTCAAATGTTTAATCAATTGCTTATATATAAGCGGGTTAACATTGTAAATTCCGTTTGATGGTTTGAGTATTCCATCGTCAGTCATTTGAATTAATTGCATTTCAGTACTAAACAGATTTGTTCGGAAAATTTCAGCGAGTTTTTCTAAACTTAAACCGTTGTGAATTAATATACTGCGTAAAATCAATAGTTTTTGAGCCGGAATACTTCTTACAAAATCAAAATCGAGTTTATTATCCATAGATATAGATATAGTATCATTTTCTTTCAGCTCAGCAGAACGCATCCAATAAAGATAAGTTTGCAAAATGTTTCCCTGTACGTTTTTATTCATTGCTGAATAAAAAGTCTTTTTAAAATTCTCCTGTCGATCTGTTTCGCTCAAGGTACTGTTTGAAGATAATACTCCGCGTTTTTTAAGGCTGTCGTGAAAATAAATTTTGTAACCACTTAAATTATGCCTTGATTCGATTAGGTTTATTAACTCATTAACGCCCAGTTCGTTTAACTGTATATGATAACCAAAATAATTTGAAGCATGGATAGTCTTATCAAAATATTGCCAGCTGATAGTATGTACAGAAACTATCCAAAATATATCTTTATGCGTTTGAGAAATCAATTTAAATAGTCTCAATAAATATTCAAATCCATCTATTTTTGCCTGAAATATACGTTCAAGTCCATCTAAAGAGAGTATTCTTTTTACTCCCTGATTTGGTTTAACCTCATTAACAAGTGTTGCAATTTGATGATAGATTTCTTCCGGCGATTTATTTTCAGCATGCAGATCCAAATAAATGATGTCTTCGTTGGTAGTTTTATTCTTAAAGAACTTTCGGATAAAAGTGGTTTTCCCGGAACCTCTTTCGCCAATCAAAACTACCGGCGAAAATTTCTCTTCATTCCATTTCGAGAATGCAAGATTGAGCATTTCCATTTGTACTTTTCGCTCTACATATAATTCGAATGTTTTTAATGGCTCAAAAGAAAATAGACGTTGGTAAACATATGGCAATTTAGAAAGTGAGGATTGTGTTGCGCTTAAAAAATCAGATACATCAGTAGAAATAAAATTGCTCGACTTTTCATAAATGAATTGTTTTGCAAACTTTTGCGATGAATCCTGTAAAAACTGAAAATAAGTTTTTGATTTTTCAATTACTACCGGAAGAAATTTTCTGATTTTCGTAAGCATTTTATCACGTGCATCTTTCGTACGGGCAATGGCTTTTGCTTTTAGCACGCGCATTTTAATATACATTGCGCTTTCGTTGTCGGTAATCTCGATTATCGAGCTAGCCATTTCGTTGATACTTATGCTTAGCTTCTCAATTTCGTTTTTTACAAAGTTTTCGTGAAGTAATATGGTTTCGTTAACTTTGGATATAGAGCGCTTAAGCCCTTCATTACATATTGTTACAGTCTGTTCTATCTGCTTGTTTTCTTCAAAAAATTGAGTTGCAGATTCAATGCTGTAAATTGATATGTTTGGAGCAGTTTCGATTGCATGTATCAATTTTTGAATATGATCAATAATGGCACGCTGAAATGCCGGAAATACTTGGATAAATTTTGGTTTTATTTCAAAAGATACCAAATCGTTGGGTGAAATTGTTTCTAGCTCAGAACTGCTAATTGCTCTTAAATAATCAGGAGTCTTCATCAATTTTCGCTCCTGCGAAACGCTGGAAAAGCTATTTTCGGCAGTTTTTTCAAATGCTACAATTTCATTAATCAAATTTGAATTATTTATGTGATTGCGAATAGCAGGCAATGTTTTGATTAGCAGATCTTTTTTAATCTGTATCTTGAAATCACGTAAAACATCGAAAATGTTTTCATCATTCAATATAGTAGATTTTTTGTTCAAGTCTGATGCTAATTCTTCAAGCTGCTGCTTAAATACGGCTAAATCCTTAAATAATGGCTCATTAAAATTATTGTTAAAGAAATTTACAAAATCTAAATATTCCTTAATTATTCTATGCTTAAGGACATTTATTTCCAAATCTAAACACCAATCGTCAGAAATGGCCAGCCGGGTATAATGCCAATTCGAGGTGGTTTTTATAAATTTATTAAAATATTCGTTTTGATATTTTAACAAATGAGTCTTCTCAAGAGTCTTTGCCTTCTGTTTGCTTAATGAACCGAAATTAAAATCGAGAATGGAACTTTCTAAAGCCGGTATTAATTCATCAAGAAAAAGTTGAAAATTTTTTTTAATCATTTCAGTTTTAGAATTTGCTTCTAAAATCAAATCCCATTCAAAATCTATTTGATTCAGGTTTTCGTAAGTAAATTTTACTTTATCCAATTTTTGACTAAAAACCGTATTCAACTCAAATTCAGCTCTTAAAACGTTCGTTAATTCTGCAAATTGTCTGTAAATTTCTTGAAGTGCTTCTTCTTTATTTTTCAATAAGTCTAAAATACTCTGGTCAAAATAAAGATAGATAAGAGAATTAATTTGTTCTGATTCCTCAATTTCAGGCTTTGTATAGACCTTAGTCACGAGTTCATCAAATTTCTTTTCAAGCTTGTGCTTATTTTGCTCTTGAAACCGACTTGTTTTCTCTATAATTCCGTAAAAGAAACTTTCATCGGTTTTCCCCAAGTTGCTGAAATGCTCCAAAGCCTCATGTGCTATTTTCTTGTAAGTTTGCGGAAGCAGAAGAACTTCATCCAGCTTCGAAAATTGCCCCAGCGCTTCCTGAATTTGATTGTTGAGTTGTATGTTTTTGTAAAGGAAAGCCGAAACATGTTTTTCTTCCTCAAATTTTAGGCAAGCCGAATGGTAGTCTTTCAAAGCATTTTGATAAATATCAATAAAGGATTCATAAGCCTGTAATTCCATAACGAATGCATTATTAAGCTCTTCTCGAGCAAATTCTGCAAGTGATTTTGTTAGTGGTTCAAGTTCTGAAACCGCTTGAAGTTTATCGTTTTCCATAAGTGGATAAAATTAATATGTAAATGTAAAAATTTTTGAAACAATCCGATTGGATTTAATACCGATGATTAATGTAAATTCCGATGCTGATCGAGTAATAGGCATTTATTATTACTTTTGATTTTTTTCGAGAAATGTTTAATTTCGTATTGCAAATTTGAAAACAGTGAAAAAGATAGTAAAAAGAGGCTTAATATTTAGTGGTATTGTTTTAATAGCATTAATTGTATTGGTTGTAATCTACGGAACATTGGCAAATTCCGAATTAAAAAAAATGAACACCATCCCAACGGGAGAAATCGTTGAGAATATTTTTGCAGTTCAGGAATCTTATGTCAATATGTATCTGATAAAAGACGACAGCAATTACATTGCCATTGATGCAGGAAACGATATTGATGTAGTTGCCGGATCGCTGAAAAAGATGAATATAAATCCCGATAGGGTTGTTGCAGTATTGCTTACACATTCGGATTCTGATCATTCTGCCGCAATTTCGTTATTTAATAACGCAAAAATTTATTTCTCACTTCAGGAAGAAAAATTACTTACCGGCGAAAAGTCGAGATTTTTATTCTTTGGAAATAAGATTGATGCAAAACAATACACATTAATTAAAGATCAGGCCATTTTCTCAATCGGTAATATCAGAATTAAAGGATTATTAACTCAGGGACACACCTATGGTTCAATGTGTTATCTGATTAATGACAAATATCTGTTTATTGGCGATGCGTTAAGCTTAAAAGATGGCAAAATTGATGAGTTCCCTTCGCTGTTTAATACAGATTCAAAAACAGCAAAAAAATCTATCAGTAAACTGACCAACTTACCTCATGCAGCCTATATTTTTACAGCACATTTTGGATACAGTTCAGATTATCAGGAAGCTGTAAAAGACTGGAAAAATTAAAATTTTAATCATAAAGATTGAATTTTTGCCTGTTTTTGTATTAATTTCGATATAAATTTCAATCACTTATTTTAAAAATTTATTTCTCACTTCAGGAAGAAAAATTACTTACCGGCGA
>JAZDJM010000443.1:0-3288 GCA_043804305.1 Bacteroidota bacterium | reverse complement strand
TAATAATTTATATTCCTAAAGAAATACCCAGTCCTTGACAGGTTTTAACCATGGCATTGTCAAGGGTTACCAGATTGGGTTTTCCGATTGCTTCTTTAAAAGAAACTGATGTAATTTCAGGATGTTGATAAGAAACCATTCTTCCAAATTCTTCTTTCAATACCATTTCAAAAGCTTTAACCCCAAATTGAGCTGCTAAAACACGGTCGTAGGCAATAGGGATTCCTCCTCTTTGAAGATGGCCTAATAAAACATGGCGCATATCAGCTGTGCAACCTGCTTGTTTAAGTTCTTTTAAAACCTGAGCTGAAACGCCGCCAAGTTTAAGGTTCTCATAACCAACCTCTTCGCTCTTGGTAAAAGTCATATTGCCGTTCTTTGGCCTTGCGCCTTCAGAAACCACCATAACTGCAAAACCGCGATCTTTAACGAATCTGCTTCTAACTTTTTCATAGACTTTTTCTATGTCATATGGAATTTCAGGAATCAAACAAACATCGGCGCCACCGGCAACAGCAGCATTCATGGCAATCCAGCCTGCATATCTTCCCATGACTTCCATTGCAAACACACGATTGTGCGAAGCTGCAGTGGTAACTAATTTATCAACAGCATCAGTGGCAATTTCTACAGCAGTTTGGTAGCCGAAAGTTGAATCAGTTGCAGAAAGATCATTATCGATTGTTTTGGGAACGCCGATTATGTTCATTCCTTTTTCAAATAATTGTTGTGAAATTCGCTGTGAACCATCTCCGCCAATATTGATAACCGCATCGATTCCCATTAATTGAAGTTTACGAATTAATTCGTCAGAACGATCAACAGTAGTCCAGCTTCCGTCTTTATTTTTTATCGGCCATGCAAACGGTCCGCCTTTGTTGGTGGTTTCAATTATCGTACCACCTTGATAATGAATACCTTTTACGGCTTTGTTATCAAGAATTTTTATTTCTGCGGGTTCCCATAGAACGCCATTAAATGCCTGGATACTGCCAACAACTTCCCAATCTTTTTCCTGAGAAGCTCGTTTAACAATGGCACGTATAACTGCATTTAATCCCGGGCAATCACCACCGCCTGTTAATACTAAAACTCTTTTCATAATTTACTCAATTTGATTGATATCAATCATTTTCTATTAAAAATTCTGGTTTTTTAAAAACTTAATTTGGTTGAATCAAATTTTTTAATCGGCAAAAGTACTAATAATCTTTGGTCAATAATTTAAACTTGGTCAATATATTAACGCTATCGTTTGCAGAAAAAATAGTGGTACAAAAAAATGCACTTCATACATTACTTCGCACTTTACTAATCAACCAATCAGCTAATTAAACGATTAATCACTCTCCTTAAATAAATCTTCGTTTTCTACTTTTTGGCCTTCGTATTCCTGAAATTCGTTGAACATATATTTTAGCTTAATGCCTACTTCTTTAAACATTTCTTCAGATTCTTGTCCGGAATGGTACTTTCTTTCGCAAACAACGCGCTCTATTCCGCAGTTTATAATTAGCATGGCGCAGGTACGGCAGGGAGTCATCCGGCAATACAATGTAGCACCTTCCAAAGCAATTCCACGCCGGGCAGCCTGAGTAATGGCATTTTGTTCGGCATGAACAGTTCTTACACAATGTTGGGTAACAGTGCTGTCATCATGAATAACTTTTTTAAATAAATGACCAACTTCATCACAATGAGCCATTCCGCGAGGCGACCCCACATATCCGCTAACCAAAATTTGTCGGTCTTTCGTAATCACACAACCACTTCTTCCGCGATCGCAGGTTGCACGCTGCGCCACTGAATCGGCCAGTTTAATAAAATATTCATCCCAAGAAGGGCGTAAATGTTTATGTTTACTCGTATTTTCCATACTAATTAATTTGCTTCATGATGTGCTCCACCTCTTTTAATAAATCCTCCAAATCACCATTATTTTGTAAAGTAAAATCGGCCATTTCGATGCATTTTTTCAGGTTTTGCTTATTTGGATCTTTCGAATTCATTTCACGCTCTTCATTTGCAATAAATGTTTCAAATGAAATTTTGTCGGTTTCTGAAGCGCGTAATACTATTCTTTGATAGCGTAGTTTAGAATCAGCGTCAACAGCAATGAGAAAAAACGCCCCTTTTTTTCTTAAAGATTCGATCTCGCCTGGAGTTCTAATGCTTTCTATTACAGCATTCTTTCCATTCGTAAAGGCAATTTTATACAATTCATCGGTGATATATGAAGGTGAGTTTTCGGCACGTAAACGATTCGCTAAAGAAGTCATGCTGTCGCGATTATTTGCCATTCCCAACCGATTTATTTCTTCGACCAAAAATTCACGAACCGAATAATGCGTAAAGTTTTTTTGATGAACCAAATAGTCCACAATGGTACCTTTTCCGGCACCCAGAGTACCTGTTATTCCAATTATTATCATCTGAGGCTCTCTGTTTTAATATCTTTTAACCATTTAGTCATTTCTATAGGTTTATACGAATTAAGCATTTCGCATAATTCTTTAGGGCTTTGATGCGAAAATACATTTTTACGATGTTCAGCCCTGATAAATCCTTCGTTTACGCCTTTATCAATAAACTGAATTAAAAAATTGAAATACGAATTTACATTATATAAACCAAGAGGTTTAGAAATAATCTGTAATTGATCCAAAACCAAAACTTCGGCCAATTCATCCAGGGTTCCAAAACCTCCGGGCATGGCGATAAATGCATCAGAAATATCAATCAGCAAAGTTTTTCGTTCTGCCATGCTTTCTACAATATGCATTTTTGAAATTCCATTGTGTGCCACTTCTTTGTCAATCAAATGCTGAGGCATTACTCCAATTACTTCTTTTCCGGCTTCCAGCATTCTGTCGGCAATAATTTTCATAAGTCCAACATTTGCACCGCCATAAACCAATGTATGGCCTTTTTCAATAAAGAAATCGGCCAGTTCAAGAGCTTTATTTTTATAGATAACATCAAAGCCCATGCTTGAGCCACAGAATACACAGATTTTTTTCATTTAAGTTTGATTATAGAGAAAAAGAATTGACAACAAAAGTAAAAAAACGTTTAAACAAGCACATTAAATTCAGTATCGAATTGGTTCCGAATGACTAACATTAAATCAAAAAGCGATTTAAGTTGTTCAATATCTTTATTTAAGGATGCAATTCGAAGTTCCAGATGATTGGCTCTTAATTCAATATCGATAGTATTAAATGGTTTTTGCATTATTATATTTGAAAGTATATTTCGGTTTAAAAGCCTTTTTATTTTTCGATGGTC
>JAZDJM010000442.1:0-2880 GCA_043804305.1 Bacteroidota bacterium | reverse complement strand
TGATGATTTTAATGCTATACCAATAAAAAACGGGGAATATCCTAAAATCGGAATTGTAGGGGAAATATACGTAAAATATAATTCTTTTGGTAACCAGCATATTACCGAATGGCTAACAGAGCAAGGCATAGAAGTTGTCGTGCCACCGATATTAGATTTCTTTACACAATGGTTTGTTAATACAAAAGTCAATATACAATCAAACCTCCGCAGAGCAGAATTTTCAGACCTTTACGCCTTTTCCATTGAAAAATATGCAAACAAACATTTAAGAAAAGTTGAAAAAATTAATTCCGGATTTAAATTTTATACTGCTTTTGATAACATAAATGCTTCTTCAAAAAAAGCATCCGAAATTTTAAACCTTGCAAACCAGTTTGGTGAAGGATGGCTGATACCTGCCGAAATTGCTTCGTTTGCCGATGAAGGCATCAAATATATAATCAGCCTGCAGCCATTCGGATGTATAGCAAACCAAGTAGTATCCAAAGGTGTTGAAAAACGGATAAAAGACCTGTATCCCGATATTAACCTGCTGTTTCTTGATTTTGATGCAGGTACAAGCGAAGTAAATATCCTTAACCGCCTGCATTTTATGGTAAGAAACCTGAAAGAAGAAAAAACCTGGGTTTAATAAGCTCACACTGAATTACAAATATGGGCGAGCAAGAGATGTGTACAACATTTAATATTTGATAGTCGTGCTTTTCATTGCACAAGCTGGAACAACTTTTTTTTGTCCTTAATTTTTATTTCGTTTCTTTTTGCTTCAATTAACCCTTCAGCTTCCATTTCTCCTATTGAGCGTGCTAATGACGGTCTTGTAACGCCAAAAAAATCCGCCAGTTCCTGCTGTGTTTTGGAAATATTCACTACATCCTCTCCTGTTTTGGCAAGCTGTAAAATAAAATGAGCTATTTTGCCTTTTATAGTCCTGAAAGATAAAAACTTTATTTTATCTGACAGGAATTGCGACCTGTTTGATATAACATTAAGATAGTTGTTTAAAATTATTTTATTTGTCTGTAATAATTTTATAAATGATTCTTTGGGTATAAATAACGGTTTAACATGATTATTTGCAACAATATCCACAGGATATTTATTGTTTTTACCAAATAAAAATGCAGGAGCAAGAGGTTTGGGAGCCTCAATATCTTCAATTTTAATGATTTTTCCTGTGTAATCTATCATCTCTCCTTTTACACTGCCTTCTATTAATATTAACAGGTTTTTACATTCATCACCATTAGAAGCTATTAATTGCCTTGCACTGAAAGTTCTTACCTGATAATTAACAGTATTTAGAATATGTGATAATTCTTCAGCATTAATGCCTTTGAAAATGGGACATTCAGAAATGTTTTTAAACATAGTCTTGTGATTTTAATTTTTTATAAAGGTAAATAAATATTAGATTTGTAACATATGTTACATTTTTTTCTTTTGAATAAATATAATTTTACATTGAAAACATATTGTAAAAACATTTAAAACTTATTAAAAATGAAAAGAGATATAATAAAAATAAACGAAGATTTATGTACCGGGTGCGGTGAATGTGTCCCTAATTGCCACGAAGGTGCATTGCAGGTTATTGACGGCAAAGTCAGATTAATCAGTGATTTAATGTGTGATGGACTGGGAGCCTGCATTGGACATTGCCCTGAAGGAGCAATAACAATTGAACAAAGGGAAGCCCTGCCTTATGATGAAACTGCTGTTATCAAAGAAATGGTGAAAAAAGGGAAAAATGTAGTTATTGCCCATTTGCAACACCTGAAAGAGCATGATGCTATGAATTATTTAAGAGAAGGAATTGCATACATGGAAGAACATAAAAATGAATTGGGTTTTGATTTGAAAGAAGTAAAAAATGCAGTTCATAATAATATTAAAGCGGGTGAAGTAACAGCATGTGGCTGCCCCGGTGCTAAAACTATGAGCTTTGCTCCGCAGGATAATAAAGGTAACAGCGAACATACAGGCGAAGTAAAATCGGCATTAAGACAATGGCCTGTGCAAATGCACCTGGTTAATCCGATAGCACCTTATTTTCAAAATTCTGATTTTGTATTGGCTGCTGACTGTGTGGCTTATGCTTTAGGAAACTTTCACCAGAAATATTTAAAAGATAAAAGCCTTGCTATTGCCTGCCCGAAGCTTGATTCAAATACGGAGGTTTACATTGATAAGCTTAAAAGATTAATTGATGATGCAAAAGTTAATACTATTACAGTAATGATGATGGAAGTTCCATGCTGTGGAGGACTGCTACAAATGGTTAAGATGGCAGCAGAAAAAGCTCAAAGAAAAGTTCCTGTTAAAACCATTATTGTGGGTATCCAGGGAGAAATTTTATCGGAAGAATGGAGTTAGTTTTTTTGCATAAAAATTATTTTTTGTTTAATTTTGATGGATGAATAGCCTCATGCTTCAGCATGGGGTTTGAAAACCAATGAATAATTGAACGTTGCAAGCAGAGAAGTCTATTAAATTGCAGAGATGTATCATGCAACGTAAAGTAGTGAGTTTGTAAACAGGCATTAATTAACACAAAAAATAACATGAAATACGATTTAATAGTAATAGGCAGCGGACCGGGAGGCTATACAGCGGCTGTCAGGGCTGCACAATATAAACTTAAAGTAGCAGTAGTTGAAAAGGAAGAGTTAGGGGGAGTTTGTTTAAACTGGGGTTGTATCCCCACAAAATCGTTGATAAAAAGCGCCCAGGTTTTTAATTATATTAATCATGCTTCGGATTATGGTATTAATATACGGGGAGAAGCACAGGTTGATTTTAATTCAGTTATTAAACGCAGCAGAACCATATCTGAAAAAGTAAGCAAAGGAATAAGCTATTTATTCAAAAAGAACA
>JAZDJM010000441.1:0-3062 GCA_043804305.1 Bacteroidota bacterium | reverse complement strand
GGCAACATTACTTTTTGTAATTCAGCGATGGCTAAAATGCTCGAATACCAGGTTTCTGATCTGATTGGTAAAAATATCTTCGATTTCCTTCCTGATGATGAAATGAAAGAAGAATCGATAGCCTATTTTATTAAACTTGCCAGTGAAAAGGCCAATCCTGAAACTTTTTTTGGTAAACACAGAACAAAAACCGGAAAAATCATTGAAGTAAGGGTCGACTGGAATTATCTGACCAATGAAGATGGAGATATCACCGGATTTATTTCTGTGGTTTCTGACATAACGCAGATTACTTTAACTCTTAGGGAATTACTTGAAAGCGAAGAAAGGTTCAAGTTACTGAGTGATTTAACATTTGAAGGAATTGCCATTCATCATAATGACGAAATAATTGAGTTAAACCAACAATTTGCTCATATTTTTGGTTATAAGCCTGAAGAACTTCTTGGGAAAAATATTTTCAGTCTTACCACAGAAGATATGAAAGCCATGGCTTATAATTACAGGACGAAAAACATTCAAACTTATGAAGCCACTGCCAGGCGAAAAGACGGCTCGTTTTTCATTGTTGAACTACATGCAAAACCAGTAAGATACAAAGGGAAAGAATGCCGTTTCATATCAGTTCGTGATATAACCGAAAGAAAAAGCGCAGAAAATGTAATCGTTGAAAGTGAACAAAGATTCAGGTCGTTATTTGAGAACATGGTCAATGCCTTTGTTCATGGTGAATTTATTGTGGATGAAAATAATCAGTTTATTGATTTAGTAATTAATAATTACAACCAAAAATTTGATGCAATAATGAAGCCCCTGAATATAAATTTAAAAGGGGCAAAACTCTCCGATTTAAATTATGATAAAACAGAACCTTGGTTCATTACAATTGTAAACGCTTATCATTCAAACAAACCTGTAACTTTTGATGTATTTTCTTCATCACTTTCAAAACACCTGAATATCACACTTTATTTTCCCAAAAAAGGTGAGTTTGCAGCCATGTTCGAAGATATTACCGAATTGAAACGGACCGAAAAAGAGCTAAACAATACAATAGCCAAACTCTTTGCCATGATCGAGAACACGGACGATTACATCATGATTGCTGACGACAAAGGATTTCCTGTATATTTTAACAGCAATTACAAAAAGGTAATTGAAGCAACTCTTGGCATTGAAATGAAACCTGGCATTAAACCCCATAAACTTTTACAAAATGATATTGAAGTAAAATATTGGGACCAGCTTCATGAACGGGTACTCAGCGGTGAAAAGGTTTCAGTTGAATTTCCTTTTCACTTTAACGGATTGGAAATTATTTATGAGTTTTCATTTTTCCCGGTTTTTGAAAACGGACAAATTATTGGTTTCGCAGAACATTCAAGAGATATTACTGCCATTAAACTCAGGGAGGAAGAACTTGATAAAGCCAGGAAAAGAGCAGAAGAAGGTGACAAACTGAAGTCAGCTTTCCTGACAAATATGTCACATGAAATCAGAACTCCAATGAATGCCATACTTGGTTTTGCCGGACTATTGGACAATGAACAACTTGAACCTGAAAAAAGAAAAGAGTTTATCAGGATTATCAATAACAGTGCAAATCAGTTACTTACTATCATTTCTGATATTGTTGATATTTCAAAAATTGAAGCAGGCCAGTTAGATGTCAGCATTCATAATTGCAATGTGAATACCATTATGGACGATTTGCATTCACAATTCAGTGTTGAATTAAATGAAAAAAATAAAAACCATATTGATTTCCGGCTTCAAAAAAATCCTGAGGATAATTTTTGTGAAATCCAAACCGATGAAATCAGGCTAAAACAGATTTTATCTAATTTATTGAGCAATGCCATGAAATTCACCCAGGAAGGATCGATAGAAACAGGTTATTTGTTAAAGTCGGGAAAATTGATCAGAGAACAATTCCCTTCTGTTTTTAAGGATCACATAATTTTAATGCCTGATAAAGAGTATTTGTTGTTTTATGTAAAAGATACAGGCATTGGTATTTCAATTGAGAATCTTACAATTATTTTCGACAGGTTCAGACAGGAAGACGGCTCCCATACCCGCCGTTTTGGAGGAACCGGTCTCGGCCTGAGCATTTCAAAAGGATTGGCTGAAATGCTTAATGGTAAAATCTGGGTACAATCAATCAAAGGACAAGGTTCTCAATTCTATTTTATCATTCCTTTTATACCGGGCAAAGTGCGGCAAATAATACCCGAAAAACCGGTTTCAGAATGGAAATGGAACAGGAAGAAAATCCTCATTGTTGATGATGAAGAAATGATACATTTTTATTTTGAAGAAGTACTTGAACCTACAGGCGTAACTTGCTTTTTTGCTTCCAAAGGAAATGAAGCCATTGAAATTTGCCGTAACCAGGATATAGATCTTGTTCTGCTAGACATTCAGCTTCCTGACATAAACGGTTATGAAGTGGTCAAAGTGATGAAGAAAGAAAAACCCGGCCTGGTTGTTATCGCACAAACCGCCTACGCATTGACCGGCGACAGGGCCAAATCACTTAGGGAAGGTTGCGATGAATATATTTCAAAACCAGTAAACAGGATTGAATTATTTGAAAAAATGGCAAAATTCCTTTAAAAACAAAAAAAATAAGAATAACTTATATATGTTTCGTATATGAAATTGAATTTTAACCTCAATTATTCATAAAAGCCGCGAATTCGCTAATAATAAATGAATTATAATATTTGCTTTTAAAAATAATTCGCACATTAGCGGCTAATATTGAGACATGTAAACAAGTTTATGAATTTTTTCACGACCAAAAGGAGTAATTAATCAGGTAATAAATCGGTTAATCAAAAAAATATGACAACAGAACATTTAATAGACATTTTTCCGAAAGAAATTTTAAATCTTCCCGAAGCTGATATACCGTTTAAGGGAGTAAGGGGTTGGGTTTCGCAGGGTGAAACATCACAGGTAGTTTTTTTTGATATACAAGCAATTGGAGAAGTGGCTGAACATTCTCATTGTGCACAATGGGGAATTGTGATTGAAGGTGAAATGCATTTATTTAT
>JAZDJM010000440.1:0-3040 GCA_043804305.1 Bacteroidota bacterium | reverse complement strand
AATTCTTTTAAACCAAAAGCTTTTGTTGTTTGCTCCAAGCGTTGTAAAACACCAAGTGCAGTTTGCTGATCGCCCACCAGAATTTCTTTAAAATAGGGGCTTTGCGAATTGATAAAATCAAGATCTGATAAGTAGTAATCGTACAAATTATTGATAATTGCACTGGCCTTTTCAAAGGCTCCGGCACGCAGATAACTTTCGGCATGCGGTATCATATACATATCATAATGAATTTTGTGATTTGGAAAATAGCGCGCGTAAGTATCTAACGATTCAATTGCTTTTGTAGTGTACTCATCAATCTTTGATGCGTTCGCAATAGAATCCTCAGATTTTAGTAAATCTGCCCGGTCTAAAAAGGCTTCGGCAACTCGCAAAAGATTATTTTTTGGAATCCCTGAATTCCTAAAACTCTCCCGGTCAACGCTTACATTATCTTTTTCCATATTGCCGTATTTAGCAACCTTTACTAATATTTCGAACGACTTTTCAGGATCGATACCTCCCATATTCTTAATATATGATTCTGCTTTAAATGGCCTTAATCGGTATACAAACCCCTCGAGATGCATATATTCGTCCAAGCCTACTACTTTTTTAATAGAAGACGGATTTGCAAAATAAATTGGCCGTTCCCAATTGTTTGTTGCCAAAAGATCGAGGAGCATTAAATCGTTTTTATACAATGCATTGCCACCTATTTTCCAGTTGAGACTTTCGGGAATTTCGTCGATTTTTGAATTCGGAACTGTTCCTGTTTGAATTAGTTTGTATTTATCAAGCGTAATTTTAACATTTCGTGTTGGAGCGTAGTTTAGGTTTGAGCCTGAAACCGTCTGAATTTTTGAACTCGGGTTATCGCTATTGATAAAATCAATAACATCTTTTAACTCATGCGTTCCTTCCAATCTATCAGCAAGTGGAACGTAATCGTTAATTCCTTTATCATATTTTTCGACGGGTATACTGAGTGGAATTCTTTCTGAATTATAGATTTTTCGGCTTAATTGCTGCACATACCAGGAACCTGAAGAAAGCATGTAATTTACAACCCTGACATCGGTTCTAAATCCTTCCACTTCTTGAATAAACCACAATGGAAAAGTGTCGTTATCGCCATTAACAAACAAAATAGCATTTGGCTCGCAGGAAGAAAGGTAATTGTATGCAAAATCTCTTGAAGTCGTTTTTCCGGCACGCTTATGATCGTCCCAGCCTTCAGTGGCCATAATACCGGGAACAAGAATTAGTGTTGCAAGACCAACCAGAATGCTTGATAATTTTAGTCCAAGTTTATTTTTTATTAAATTAATAATAGGAATTAAACCAAGGCCTATCCATATTGAAAACGCATAAAATGAACCAGCATAAGCATAATCACGCTCACGGGGCTGAAAAGGCGTAAAATTCAGATAAACGATTATGGCGATTCCTGTCATTACAAACAAAAGAAGAACTATCCAGAAATCTTTGTTGTTCTTATTCATATGGAAAAATAAACCGATGAGCCCAAGTAAAAGTGGAAGAAAATAAAAGGTATTGTTTGCCACGTTTTGGCTCCGAATGGGTAATTTATCTTGATTTCCTAAACGAATGGCATCAATAAATTTTATCCCGCTTATCCAGTTCCCGTCGCGTATATTGGGCTGAGCTTCAACATCATTTTGTCGGCCTGCAAAATTCCACATAAAATACCTGAAGTACATATGCCCCAACTGATACCTGAAGAAAAAGCTCAGATTATCAGAAAAAGCGGGTTTGTATTCGATGCGTTCATTCCCATCTCTGTCTGTAATTCTAACCGGAGTTCCGCGAGAACTTTTATAGTTTTCATACATTTCGATATGCTCTTGTTTTTGATTGCTCCACATGCGTGGGAATATACCGGATAATTTAGGGTTATAAACTGGCTCTGATTCTTTTCCGCTATCAGTCATAACATATTTTCCTGATTTATTATCGGGAATATAGGTTGGAGATTTATCCTCCCAATCGGTTACATCAGCATTATAGTATTGTCCGTAAAGCAGTGGCCATGTTCCGTATTGTTCTCTCAAAAGGTAGGCCAGCATACTAATTGCATCTTTCGGATCGTTTTCGTTGATAGGCGGGTTTGTATTTGCCCGGATAACCAGCATTAGGAATGAAGAATATCCAATGAGAATAAATGTAATGCCAAGAACAGCAACATGAGCTATCAGCTTTTTCCGTTGATAAGTAAATCTGATTGCCCAAACAACAAGCGCTATAAGCAAAATAAAAAAGATAATACTACCGGAATTAAAAGGTAAGCCAACCGAATTTACAAAGAATAATTCAAAACTTCCGGCTAACTTCACAGTTATCGGAATTATGAAATACATGATAAAAGACAAAACGAACAATGAAATTAAACCTGCTAAAACAAAACCTTTCCAATCTGTTTTTTTAAATTTCTTAAAATAAATAACATAGGTTATTGCAGGAATGGCCAGTAAGTTAAGTAAATGAACGCCAATTGACAATCCCATTAAAAAAGCTATCAAAATAAGCCATCGGTAGGAATAATCACTGTCGGCAACTTCTTCCCATTTCAGGATTGCCCAAAAAACAACTGCTGTAAATAAGGAAGACATAGCGTAAACCTCGCCCTCTACGGCCGAAAACCAAAAAGAATCTGAAAATGTATAGGCTAATGCACCAACAATTCCGCTTGCCATTACAGGGAAAAGTGACTGTTTGCTTTCAGGAAGCACTACTAATTTTCTTGCGAGGCGAGTTATAGTCCAAAACAAGAATAAAACAGTAAAACTGCTTGAAAATACCGACATGGTATTTATCATAAGTGCAACATTTTCTACATTTCCAAAGGCAAATAAGCTAAAAAACCTGCCCATTAGTTGAAATAGCGGCGCTCCCGGAGGATGACCAACCTGAAGTTTATATGAAGTAGAAATATATTCACCAACATCCCACCAACCAGCAGTAGGCTCAACTGTTAAGAGGTAAACCAGTGATGCGATTGCAAAAACTATCCATCCAGTAATATTGTTAACTTTTT
>JAZDJM010000439.1:0-2140 GCA_043804305.1 Bacteroidota bacterium | reverse complement strand
CTGTAAGGCAATATGCGATAGGGATGTAATCTTTTCTGAACGGATTTAATTTTCAAATTGGTAAATTTTCAAATTAAATAAATTCTTGTCTGAAAATAGATTAATGGGCGACTGCAATTTTGATCATCCGGCTGCGGGTACCTTCGGTTAATTTAATAAAGTAAACTCCGTTACTCAGGCCAGCAGTGCTGATATCAATTTTGTTTTCTCCTTGCGGAAGGCTGGGAAAATACATTTCTGAAACTTCACGTCCAAGCTGATCGTGAATTTCGACTTTTACCACCGAAGGTTTTTCCAACGAAAAAACAAGTGATGCGCTTATATTTGAAGGATTAGGGAAGATTTCGACACTTGAAGATTTTCCAAAATCTTCAGGAACTCCTGTTATGGTAGCATCAATTGCTGCGTTGATGGCTGATTGAAGTGCGCTGGCATTAACCGAGTTGTTGGCATTGTAAAAAACAGCATGGTTAACATCCCCAACAACTACCACTTTCGGCATCCCTGTAGAGCCATAATCCTCCATTTTTATAGAGGAATTTGAAAACATGGCTGCCGGAAGGATTCCGTTGCTGTTGGCCCAGCTATTTATTGAATTGCAATTTGTGTTGGCATAATCATCAACAAGATACATAATAACCTTGTCGGGATGAGTGGTTGCAAAACTCCGTACAACATTTGAAGTGGTCAATGAAGGGCCAACACAGGCACTACAAGGCATTACCCAACAGATGACGATTACTTTTCCTTCGTCAAGTTCGGTAAAAAGGTCGTGGTTTGCACCTGCACAATCATTACAGTTAAAATTGACGGCGGTTTGGGCAAAACTGATGCTGAACATCAGGGCGAAAAAAGAGACAAGGATTAGCTTTTTCATTGTGTTTGAGTATTTAAGTTTGACATAAAGAAACAAGCAAAAGTATTCAAATATCTAAGTTATTACATTTATTAACAAATTAATAACAATTTGCACTCCTGGCTAAACATTTTACAAGTCATTTGAATGGGCGTGGTGATAGGAAAAAACCGATTAGTCTTTTCAACGTGTAACTGCAATTGTTATCCCGGCTTAGTGTTAAGGTTTCGTTAAAAAAAAGAGAAAACTTTTCTGTGAGAAAAATATTTCCAATATTTGCGAATCTTAATTAAAACTTCTGTGAGGCGCAAAATTGCATTGTTTATTTTGTTTTTTGCCAACATAATTTTGTTGGCTCATGCTGTTTTACCCCATCATCATCACGAAACTTATGTTTGTCTTTTTGATAAACATAGTTATCACGACAACGATTCTTCTGAAGAAAAAACCTTTTGCCATCATGAGCATCATGGCCAAAACGAAGATTCAGCCGATTGCCTGCTAAAGAATTTGGTCGTCCTTCCTGCGAAATCAATTAAACAGGCTTTTCAGAGTTTTACCTACACCAGCGATTATCATCATTTTAATGATTTTCTATTAAATTTTGATGATGAGCGTTCCGGTTTTTTATCCTCATCCAATCATTTTCAGCAGTTTACTGAAGAATCGTCTTACCTTAATTATGTAAGCCGATGCCTTGGTTTGCGTGCTCCTCCTGTTGTTTAAGTTTTTAATTGTTTACAGCCAGACTTAGCGATTGCAACAAGCAATTGTCAGCGTTTTGTGCGCTGTTTTTTCGGTTACACTTAAAAATTTAAATATCAATTTTGATGAAAAGGGAATTATTTTTTTTAGCATTATTTGCCATGATTCTGGCAGGATGCAACAAGGGTGGCGAAAAAGCCACCGATACCCACGATGACGAAATAAAAATAAAACTTACTGCTTATACCACTGAATTTGAACTATTTGCTGAAGCCGACCCATTTGTTGTAGGTGAATCTTCGCACGTACTTTCGCATTTCACACATCTTCCTGAATTTTCTGCGGTTGAAAACGGAAGTATAACCATAAGGCTCATTATTGAGGGCAGGAAGGTTTCGCAACAACTTACCCGGCCAACCCGAAAAGGCATTTATTCTTTCGACATCATCCCCGCCACGCCTGGTAAGGGTCAGATTATCTATGATATTGCCACTGAAAAAGGTAACTTTCAAATGGTAGTCTCCGAAATTATGGTTTTTGATAAACATAGTTATCACGACAACGATTCTTCTGAAGAAA
>JAZDJM010000438.1:0-2363 GCA_043804305.1 Bacteroidota bacterium | reverse complement strand
TTAATTAAATGTTTTTTTAAACCTTGAATTTCTTGTTTTACATCTTCAAGGTAAATTCCGGTACCAATGATCCATCCCCAGGGTTCGAAGCCTTTTACATAAGAAAGTTTGGGCACTATTCTTGTCGAATCGTCTTTCCATTGCCACATATAATTGATAAAACCCTCTCCTTTTTTAGCAACAACCAGAGTTGCTTCTACAAAAAGCCTTTTGCCGGCACCATCTGTATATGTTGTTAAATCCGAATTGATTAATTCTGCACGATAAGGATGCATAATCATAAAGGGATGCTTATCGATAATCCAAAAATAATCTTTATTTTCTCCTCCGTATCGTATTTGCTCAATCCGGTGAGCAGCCATTTTTTGAGCATCTTCAATTGAATAATTTCCATTGATGTTTTCTTGATGATATTCCTCGAGCAAACTATAGGCCGTGTTGGTTAGTTCAGCTATCATTTCCTTTTTCTTCGCCATGATATTTTGTTCAAATGTGGGAAGAATGACAACTAAGATGGTAAGAATAAATAAGGCAATTGCACTAATTGTTGGAACTACAATACTTAAAAAAAACCGATGCAAAGCTTTATCAGGCATTTATCAAGAAATATATATGCAATTTAATTAATAATTTCATTCGCTTTTTATAAAAATACAAATTAAAGTTTAACAGCTATAAAAAGATTTGTGTTTGAGTCAAGAATGGCATAACCGTTCATTTTTTGTTGACTGGTAATTGCTGGAATTCCTACAATTATATTTTCAACTCCTAATTCTAATGCTTCAAAATTGTACCTTTTAAAATTCTGTTTCGTAACTGTGTAAAAACCATCGGTATGAGCGTGGGAAATAAAACTCATCGAACAATCCTTGTTTTCCATAAATGAGAAATGTTGCCGAAACTCAAATTTATAGTTGTAAAATTCTTTTTTCATCCCTGATAGATTTGGGTAAGCATAATGTGAGAAAAGAATATTTGAATTGCTGAGCGGATAAATAAAATATTCAGATAATGTATTTAAATATTTAATATCCTTATCGTTATAGTTAGGAATTAGATCTTGTTTATCGTGCAGCCACAATGAATTTTGAGCTAATTTATTTCTTTGCTGATAGTTTAACTGATACCAATTATCCGGAAAATTAAAAAAACTACAATTTTTAGGAAG
The DNA here is from genome assembly GCA_043804305.1 of Bacteroidota bacterium. GTDB lineage: Bacteria > Bacteroidota > Bacteroidia > Bacteroidales > UBA12170 > UBA12170. The sequence continues at coordinate 1,195 of JAZDJM010000438.1, read as the reverse complement.
AATACTTCCTGCATGCAGGTCATGATTTCCAATAATAACTATTTTGCAATTTTCCTTTATCAGGTTTAAACATTCACCGGCATTTCTAGAATCAGTATACGAATAAAAAGGAAGACTAAACCCTGAAATATCTCCTAAACAAATTATTTCATCACAATTATTGCGCGCAATGCTTTTTAAGGCTTGCTTAAGGCTAATAAGATCTTCGTGGATGTCTGAAATAATTGCAATTTTCACAAGTATAAATATATGTTAACTAATTGGTTTCTTGGAAATTTATGAGCGAGGCTTGTGTTTTATTTTTTATATTCATGTACAATTGCACTATCCCCCATAAAATTTAATCCTGTAGCATGAAAGCTTCATTGCTTCTAATTAATTCAGCATAAAAAAATTAGCCTGCCAGCCTTTAATGCCAACAGGCTAAAATGGAATAAATATTGCTAAGCCTTATTTAGTTCCTTTGATTTCCCGTTGTTTTTTTGAGTCGCAAGTGAAACAAAATAAAGAATCAGCGCCGAAACGGTAAAAGAAATTATAGCTGGATTTTCTAAACGATGCAATGCATCTGCTGAGTCAAATCCATAACGATCCCACATGGTTGGTGATGTCAGAATAATTCCCAGAGCAGAAACTATTCCTCCAATAATAGAATAAACTACTCCTTTTGCAGTTGTTTTATCCCAAAACAGAATGAATAGAATGGCAGGTAAATTTGCTGAAGCTGCTACGGCAAAAGCCCAGCCTACAAGGAATGAAACATTCATGCCTTTAAATGCAATACCCAGTGCAATGGCCAATACGCCAACTACAAGGGCCGAAATTTTTCCAGCTTTTACTTTTTGCTCATCGGTTGGGTTGCGATCCATATAATTATCTATAATATCATGGGCAATTGCACCTGATGAGGCAATAATTAAACCTGCCACGGTTCCTAATATAGTTGCGAAGGCAATGGCAGAAATAATGGAAAATATTCCGATACCAAAAGCTTTAGCAAGCAAAGGAGCTGCCATATTCGAACTTTCAACATCAAAAACTCCATTTACAGCTGCACCCAATCCCATAAATAAGGTCAGAATATAGAATGTGCCGATGGCGCCAAGGGCCAACAGCGTAGAGTTGCGTGGATCTCTTTGCCGTGGACCTGTATATGAGCGGCTTAGTAGATGTGGTAGAGCAGCTGGGCCCGGGA
>JAZDJM010000437.1:0-3223 GCA_043804305.1 Bacteroidota bacterium | reverse complement strand
TTCTCAGGCTGTTATAATTTATCAATGAACGTTTTGAATCAGGTTCTATCATTAAAAAATAATAGAGTGGTAAGATTGATTTTATTCTCTGACCTTTTTCCTGCATAGTTGCAGATAATATTATATGACTGCTACCATGTGTTGGTTTTGCCTGAATAGCGTTAATTGCAGCCTTTTCTGCTTTTTCATAATCCTTTTGATTATAGCAAGTCAGTGCTAAGTTGTAATTCAATAAATTACTATTTGGAAATTTTGATAAACCCTCCTCATAAGTTTTTATCGCTTTGGAAGGCTTTCCTTTCAAGTCGAGACAACTACCTAATACCACGTAAGAATAAGACTCATGTTGGTTGTGGGAATTTTGTTTAATTGCAATTGTACTATATTTTATTGCGTCATCATATTGCTTAGTAACAAAATAAGTATATGATAATTCATAATTTGCCAAAGTAGATTTTTTGTCAAGTTCTAATGCCGCCTTGTATCTAGAAATAGCTTCATCGTATTTTCCCTGATCATGATATTCAATCCCTTGTGAAATAAGTTCTTTTAGTTTATCTTCTTGTCCAAAGAGAGTTGAAGCAATAAATAGACAGAAAGACAATGTAAAAATTTGTCTCATAATTATTATTTTAAGTTGTGAATTCATTGTGCAATGCAGGTTTAATAACATGTGCCCTAACTCATTTAATATATACCTATTTCCACCCAAAGGTTTATTTAGCCAACCAAATACGCGGTGCTCTGTTTACCCTTATTTAGTGGTTTTTGTAATATTATTCCTATGCTAATTATTTTGTCCTTCTTTAAGCACATTAATAATTTCTCCAAATATCAAAAATGAATAGCACAAAAAAAAGAAATTACCAATCTGTTTACCAAACGCATAGAATTCCGGGACGAACGCCCATATCCATCGATCAAACGAAAAAAAGCAGGACGAATTTGCAATGCTGTTATTCATAAATGCCTCTTAGGGTTCAAAACCAGCAAGTCTAACCTTATTCTCAATCTCAGCTTCAACCTCAGCCTCAGCCTCAACCTCTGCCTTAACCTCAACCTAAACCTAAACCTTAACCTTAACCTCAACCTTAATCTTAACCCTAAACTTTCAGAAACTTTTTCAAACCAATAAAGTCTGAACCATTTTGCCCTATAACAGGCATCTAATATTTGTTGTACCAAGGTTTGGCCTAAAAAGAAAAAAGCCCCATAAATCATTGACTTATAGAGCTTTTACTAATTTATCCGCGGTCTGGACGGGACTCGAACCCGCGACCCCATGCGTGACAGGCATGTATTCTAACCAACTGAACTACCAAACCGTTTGTTCTATGAACTTGCCTTGTGTAAAGCGATGCAAAAGTACATCAATTTTAATTATCTCCAAATATTATTTTTTGATTTTTGTAAAAAAAAATCTTTTTTCAACACTTTAATTCTATACTTCATAGAATCAATGAGTTGTTTGGGGAAAAAAATTATTCTTTTAAACCCGTAGTTACTGCTCCTGTTTTATAATCCAGTTCTGAACCTCCCATTGAGTGCGGAATCATATACATGGCAAGCAGAACAACAAAAGCAACGATCGGCCAAAGCCTGTTCGTTCTGTTTTTACGCAATACAAAAAATGCAATTAGCCAAAAAACAAATGCAACCAAGGTTTTATTATCGGTCCAGTCTCCCCCAAAAGGCCAGCCTGTCCATAAATCGCCAAAAGCATACCATTGAACCACCGGGCCAAGAATCATGCCGCCAATACCCAATGTAATTAAAGTTATGCTGGTATATTTAAAAGTCTTGACTCCTTTAAAAATAGCTTCTAATCCAGTGCGTGTGGAGTAAAGCATGGCTAAAAACATTAAAATAATATGTGGTACAAGAATAAAACTAGGCACTCCTCCTTTAAAACGAATAACCACCGGCTCTTCTGTTATGCTATAATAGGTTCCCTGATATTCGAGGGCTATCAGATATTCCAACTTACCTGCCGGAGGTTGCTTAGGTAAAAACGCCTGCAATTGTTCTCCATTGTGAATCATTTCAATACCTGTCCATTCATCAGTACTTCTGTAGTATCTGTATTTAAGCATCCCTTTAACATCTGTAGGGACTTTCAGACTTATTGAGGCATCCGTTTCTCCACCATGCGAAGTTAAAAGTTTCAGTTTATAGGTTTCCTGTTCAAGCTGAAGTTTAGCTTTTTTTGGATAAGTAGGACCTGTTGAACGTTGGTAAATTGCAGCGCTTAATGTAAATACCACTGCAAATACCCAGAGTAGAATAGATTTTGTTTTTGACATCATTTGATTTGAGTTTTTAGACAAATTTAGAAAAAACCGATAAACTGAAGTTTATTGATAACTTTATTTCGATTTAAATTGCAAAAACTTAACATTTCAATTTTAAATCTACTGAAATTAGCTACTTTTGTTTACTAAATTTCTTCTGTTATGAGCTCTTCAACGAATAAATCCAGCCGTTTTTCATTATTCCTGATGACTTCACTTTTTTTTATGTGGGGTTTTATTACCGTTTTAAACGATATCTTAATTCCTCATCTTAAGGCTGTTTTTGACTTAAGTTATCTCGAGGCTATGCTTATTCAGTTTGCATTTTTTGGCGCTTATTTTGTCGGAGGCTTAATTTACTTTTTGATATCGATGTTTTACACCGATCCGATTAATAAAATTGGTTATAAAAACGGAATTATTTTGGGATTGCTTATTTCAGCAATTGGCACACTTTTGTTTTATCCGGCTGCCCATTTTCAGTTTTATGGTTTCTTTCTGGCAGCTTTGTTTGTATTGGGACTGGGTTTTGCCATGCTGCAAATTGCTGCCAATCCATATGTAGCAATCATTGGCCCTGAAAAAAGTGCATCGGCTCGTTTAAATTTATCGCAAGGGTTCAATTCTTTCGGAACTACTATTGGCCCGATCTTAGGCGGTTTCTTTATTTTCGAATATTTCAAAAACATTGAGAATGAGGCTGAGTCAGTGGTCATTCCTTATATGGTGCTTACCATACTTTTATTGATTCTGGCAATTGCTGTAAAGAGTGTAAACCTGCCTCGCTTTGTTAATTCGCTAGAACTAATCAAAGGAGCAGGCGCTCTGAAATTCAGACAACTTCGATTGGGAGCCATTGCCATTTTTATGTATGTTGGAGCCGAGGTTGCAATCGGTAGTTTTTTGATAAGTTATTTGGGTTTAGCCAATAT
>JAZDJM010000436.1:0-4460 GCA_043804305.1 Bacteroidota bacterium | reverse complement strand
GATGGTATAATTCTTTCATTATTTTTGGAGGCGTTAAATAATGGTAAATGGACGACAAAGAAAATATTTTTGATAAAATCAGGGAAATAACCGGAAAGGGCAAGGAGCAACTTAATATTTTGGAAGAACAGATAAATATTGCATTGCAGGTTGAATATTTTGAGTATACAAAAAATGTAAAGCAAAAAATTAATAAGAAAAGCATTCTTAATAGAAAGGATAAACTTTTTGATCCTGAATATACAAATGGAAGAAAGAAAAAACTGCTATGTCAACTGGCCTCAATTGATGATGTTTCAGCATACCGTGCGATTGAAGGTTATATTGGAGTTGCGGCAGAAAGTTTAAAAGACTGGGCAGTGCTTGCTCTACAGGAAAGCAGAATGTTGCTGGAAAGTTCGTTGCTGGACGAAAGCCAGATTTTTATATCAACCGGTTTAGGGGGCAAGGGGAATAAACTTCGCTATTTTATTGTGGTTTTCTCTGAAGACTTGAAACAGTTTAATGCCATCCAGGAAAAAATTATCAGAAATGAGTTCGATTTTATGTTTGGGAAGAGTGATGAAATACTGGAAGACCTTGCGTTTCATGGTAATTTTGTGACCTTCACCGTGCTAGTGTCAATCCATAAAAGTGTACAACAAATTTTTGAAGGAGCCATAACTGAGTGTAATCAATATGGTAATTTTATCAAGAATAATTTTGTGATTACTAATGTGAAAAGATTAAGCAAAGAAGAAATAACAACTTTCATTGAGAAAAATGATTTTGAACCTGATGATGAGGATCTGATTATTGACCAGGGTTTTGTTTCTGAATAGTGATATGATTATTTGGTTTTTTTGATAATAAGGTTTATGATCATTAGCTGTTTGAGTTTTATTAGTTCGAATGCATTTTACAAGGCTTATGAAATCTGATTTTTCAGCTTTTAATTTTACTATTTTTGCCGAAACAATTTCTTGTATGAATGCTTTGATTTTTTATATCGCCATACCATTTATCTGGCTTTTTACTGCTTTGCCTTTTTTTATTCTATTCAGGATATCCGATTTTTTTTATCTTTTAACACGCCTGGTTGGATACAGAAGTAAGATTATTGACAAAAACCTGAGAAATTCATTTCCGGGAAAGGAGAAAAAAGAAATCAGGCGAATTAAAAGAAAATATTACCGGCATTTTGCCGATATTTTTTTTGAAACTTTCAAAGGTTTGTTCCTTAACTCAAACCAGATAAAAAAACGTTACAAATTCAGAAACCTCGAAATACTCGAAGATTTATATAAAAATAACCGTTCCGTCATGTTGGTTACTGGCCATTATGGTAATTGGGAGTGGATGATCAGTTTACCTTTGCATAATAATCAATTCGATACGCTTATTGCTTATCGTCCTCTTCATAATCCATTTTTCGACAAATTTATTTATAAGGTGCGTATAAAATTTGGAGCGAAACTGATAAGCATGCAACAAACACCAAAAACAATTCTTGAATACAGCAGACAAAATAAAAGAATTATCAGCTATTTACTTGTTGACCAGGCACCACGAAAAGAAAATCCATTCTGGATTACTTTTCTAAACCAGCCAACCCAGTTTTTCCAGGGAGCCGAACGTATCTCTATGAAAACTAAACAGGCAGTGGTTTATGCCGACATACAAAAAAAGAAGCGTGGATACTACGAAATTTATTTTGATTTACTGTTTGAAAAGCCTGAAGAAACAAAGCCAGGTGAAATTACTACCCGTATCGTCAGAAGGTTAGAACAGGAAATCATTACTCGCCCTGAGTTCTGGTTATGGTCGCATAATCGATGGAAAAGGAGTTATTTGTTTAATGAACAAGATGAACAACTGGCAAATAATTCTAATGCCTGAATTGCAAAAGCATGATGCATTGTGGTTTTCTCATGGGAATTTCCGTGGTAATAGATGAAAGAAGGAATTCAGAATGCAGAATACAGAATTTTAGAATTCATGATCCGCTGGTAGATTAAATGTTTCATTTTTCAGGAAATTTTTCCTGACTTCTGACTTCTGTCTTCCATCAAAATAATAATCTTCATTTCAGTTAGTAGAATATTGAAAAAAACCTAACTCACATCGCCCCAATAAAGATTATCTTTTTTCATTTTGTCAAGCTGCTTTTTGAGTAATTGGTTTTCTTCTCTGGTCAATTCAGGATCGTCTTGAAGAATTTTAACAGAAAGATCTCTGACTATGGTCAATAACTGGCCATCTTTACCCAGGCTGGCTATTTTTAATCTTAGTGGAATGCCACTTTGCTGCGTTCCTTCAAGGTCTCCGGGGCCACGTAATTTCAGGTCGGCTTCTGCAATTTCAAAACCATCATTTGTCTGAACCATCATTTGTAACCGCTTTCTGGCATCTTCTGTCAATTTATGAGAACTCATCAAAATACAAAACGATTGATCAGCGCCTCTGCCAACCCGGCCGCGCAACTGATGTAGTTGAGATAAACCAAACCGTTCAGCGCTTTCAATAACCATTACCGATGCCTTTGGAACATCAACTCCCACTTCGATAACAGTTGTGGCAACCAAAATCTGTGCTTTTCCATTTTTGAATAAATTCATGGCTTTCTCTTTTTCAACGCTTTTCATTTTTCCATGAACGCAAACAGTTGTATATTTTGGTGAAGGAAATGCTCTTGTAATGCCGGCGTATCCATCTTCAAGGTCTTTATAATCGAGCTTTTCAGATTCCTGTATCAATGGAAAGACGACATAAATCTGGTTACCGGCTTCTATTTGTTTTTTCATAAAACCAAAGAGGAGAAGCCGCTTGGAATCATTGTAATGAAATGTTTTTATGGGCATTCTGCCTGGTGGCATTTCATCAATTACAGAAATGTCAAGATCGCCATAAAAAGTCATTGCCAGCGTTCTGGGAATAGGTGTTGCCGTCATCACCAGCACATGTGGTGGCTGACTGTTTTTTTTTCCATAATTTAGCACGCTGGGCAACTCCAAACCTGTGCTGCTCGTCAATTATAACAAGTCCCAGATTTTGAAACTGAACCACATCTTCAATCACAGCATGAGTGCCAATTAGAATTTTAATACTTCCTGACAGTAAATTCTCAAGTATGGGTTTTCGTTGCGATTGCTTTGTTGATCCTGTGAGTAAGCAAATTTCAAGATCAATTCCCTGAAGGAAATTTGTAATCGTGGTGAAATGCTGAATAGCCAGAATTTCTGTGGGCGCCATCAGGCAGGTCTGGAAACCGTTATCAATCGCAATGAGCATTGCCATGAGTGCAACCAGGGTTTTCCCGCTTCCCACATCGCCCTGTAATAAACGGTTCATTTGTTTAGCCGGAAGAAAATCGTTACGGATTTCTTTCATTACTCTTTTCTGTGCATCGGTAAGTTGAAAATGGAGGTTTTGTGAATAAAAAGAATTGAAATATTTCCCTACTTTTTTAAACACAAATCCATTAATCTTGCTTTGTCTTTTGAATTTTTGCCTTACAATTCCCAACTGCAGATAGAACAGTTCTTCGAATTTCAGGCGAAAACTAGCCTTTTTTAATAAATCGGCATTTTCAGGAAAATGAATTTGCATGTAAGCATCACCGGCGGAAATAAGTTTATATTTTTTCAGAATATAATCAGGAATCGACTCAGGAATATTTCCGGCGAGGCCTTGCAGCAGCGTATTCTGAAGTGTGTGAATCACTTTGGAATTGACAAATGATTTTTTAAGCTTCTCCGTGGTATTGTAATATGCCATCAGGGCATAATTGAGCTTCGTCTCCTGTTTAGAACTTTCTTCCAGTTCAGGATGCACTACATTTATTTTACTGCCGAAAAGGCTGGGTTTGCCAAAAAGAATGTATTCTACATTTGGTTTCAGGCCTTGTTTTACCCATTTTATCCCCTGGAACCAAACCAGCTCAAGAATCCCTGTATCATCAGAAAAATATGCCACTAACCTTGGTTTTGATTTGAATCCGGCTTCCTCCACGTCTGTAATTTTGCCAATAATTTGAATATACGGAAGCTGTGGATGCACCTCATTTACTTTATAGAATTTAGTCCGGTCAATGTATTTATATGGAAAATAATTTAATAAGTCTTCATAGGTATAAATATCCAGTTCTTTGTTCAATAATAATGCGCGTTTAGGGCCTACACCTTTCAGAAAGGTAATTTCTGTCTGCAACAAATCAGGATTAAGTGTCATAATGCTAAATGAAAAACCAATTATTCAAATATATAATTTTCTTAACAATGAAGTGTGTTTTGTGAATTTTTAAGGAAGAGGGAATATGGAAGTTAGAAATCAGGAGTCAGGAGAAAGAAGTTGGTAATTGGTGAGCAGTTATCAGTAATTGAGTTTGATATTTGATGTTTGAGGTGGGTGATGGGTAGAGTAAAGAGTAAAGAAACAAGGAAACAAGGAAAAAGAAACAAAGAAACAAGGAAAAAGAAACA
>JAZDJM010000435.1:0-19016 GCA_043804305.1 Bacteroidota bacterium | reverse complement strand
GCTTATAGAGTCCGCCAATAGCTTTTTTAAAAGTTTTTTTACTCATTTTTAAAACGGAATAGATGGCTTCAGGAGCACTTTTGTCGCTAAGTTGCAGGTATCCACTCGACTGTTTCAGTTGTTCAAGTATTTGCTGGCCTGAAGGTTCTATATTTTCGAATCCTATTTTTTGAAGAATAATATCAATTTTGCCATCTTCTCTGATTAATTTTACATAGCCTTTTAAAACATCACCGATATTTAATTCTCTGAAAATTTCAGAATCATAAACTAAACCCCGGTGTGCATGATTAATAATTACCTGAAAACCAATATCGGTTTTTTCAGTTACAATTAAATCAACTTCTTCGCCAACTTCTACACTAATATATTCGGCCTCAAGAAATTTACTCAGTTTATTGGAGCCCAATAATCGGTTTGTTTTAGTATCCAGAAGTAAGCGAATAACATACCAGCGGTCAATTTGCATTTTCTGATTTTGTTCGCTAAAAGGAACCAGCAAATCTTTTTCTAAACCCCAATCCATAAAAGCGCCTATTCGATTGATGTCTTTTACTCTTAAAAAAGCAAATTCGTTTAAAGTAATTTTTGGAGTTAAAGTGGTTGCAATAATTCTATCCTCAGAATCATTATAAACAAACACATTAATTTTATCGCCAATGACTGGATTTGAAGGTAAATACTTGTTTGGAAGTAAAATATCATTTCCTTCTTCATCTACAAGAAAAGCTCCCGGACTTACTATCCTATCGATGGTTAAAAGGTTGTATTCACCTATAATTATCATATATTTTTTCTGCAAAGTAAGCAAATTTTTTCCATTTGTCAAGCTATATTCCAAATACCCGAACTCCTTAAAACTGCTGTAAATTAACAGATTGGTTTCTGATAGTGCAAATCGCCCAAATTCTTATTCACAATTGCCTTAAAATATTCATCAAAAAATCGCAGTAAAGAACTTTTTAAAAAAAAATCCCTATTATTGCCAAAAAACCTAAGTTTATGCAAGAATCTTTATTAGCTCTTGATGCTATTCGACTAAATTTTAGCCCTGCATCTCTCCATTCGCTTAATATTGCAATTGCTATTGTAATGTTTGGTGTTGCTCTCGAAATTAAATTGGATCATTTTAAATCCTTAGTCAAAAACCCCAAATCACCGATTATCGGAATTTTTTCTCAATTTGTTGCGCTCCCTTTTTTAACATTCTTATTGGTTGTTATTCTGAAAGATTTTTTATCTCCTACCATGGCATTAGGAATGATTTTGGTTGCTGCGGCACCGGGAGGTAATATTTCCAATTTTATTTCCAGTCTGTCAAAAGCAAATGTGGCTCTTTCAGTTAGTTTAACTGCTTTTGCTACTTTGAGCGCCATAATTTTAACACCTTTAAATTTTGCAATTTGGGGAAAATTAGCAGTTAATGTTTACGCTAACAATGCTGCAACTTTGGTCAGGCCTATCGAAATTGATGCTTATCAGATGTTTCAAACTGTATTTATTATTTTAGGAATTCCTTTATTATTAGGTGTTTTTGTAAACTCCAAATTCCCAAAATTTACGAGTAAAGTTTTAAAACCAATTAAACGACTTTCGATATTTATATTTATTGCAGTTATTGTTATGGCTTTTAAAAATAATTTTGATCACTTCATTCGGGCCATTGAGTTTGTTTTCTTTATCGTCTTATTACACAATGCGCTGGCTCTGGGAATTGGTTATTTTCTTGGAAGTGCATTTAAAAGGCCGTTGGCCGATAGAAAAACACTTTCTATCGAAACAGGAATCCAAAATTCAGGCCTGGTCTTGGTTTTGATTTTCAACCCGAAAATATTTCCGCCCGAATTGGAATTGGGAGGAATGGCTATAGTAGCTGCCTGGTGGGGAATTTGGCACATAATTAGTGGATTTGCACTGGCTGCTTATTGGTCGGGAGGTTTTTCGCAGCTTTATGCTTTTTTTGCCAAGAAAAGTTTTGCCAAGATTAAAAGCAAATAAATGGGCATAAATCGCATTGACAAAAAATCGTATCTCTATCTTTTTTTAAAACAGTTTGTCGCTTTTTGGCACAATAAAGTTTTTTATCGGCGTGTAGTTATACGGAATAGGGAACTTGTTCCTAAAAATGCTCATTTGATTTTTACCGGAAATCATCAAAATGCATTGATGGATGCCATGGTTTTTCTTTTTGGCGTAAAAGGCCGATTGGTTTTTATGGCCCGTTCTGATGTTTTTAATAAACCCATTATTGCCTCCATCCTTTATTTCTTCAGGATGCTTCCCGTTTTTAGGATTAGAGATGGTTATAGCTCAGTTAAGAAAAACGACAAAATTTTTCAAAAAACCATCGATGTTATCAAAAACAAGATTGGTATAGTGATTATGGCCGAAGGAAATCATGGCGATGAAAGAAGATTGCGCCCCCTTAAAAAAGGATTCGCCCGGATTGCTTTTATAACCGAAGAAGCCAATGATTTTAAATTGGATATGAAGATAGTTCCTGTTGGAATGGATTTTTCGGTATATGAAAATTTTCGTTCAGAATTACTTATCAATTTTGGAAAACCAATTCCTGTATCTGATTATTACCAAGTTTATAAGGAAAATCCCTCCATTGCTATCAATCAGATAAAAGGGACTTTGGCTGAATCATTAAAATCATTGATGGTTCAAATTAAAAGTGAAAAGCATTATCAACTCTATAACGAAGTTCGTGAAATCTATAAACACGAAATGGCCAAAAAAATGGGATTTCCATCGGCAAAGCAACCGTATAAACTGCAGGCTGATCAGGAATTGATTCGTAAAATGGAATTATTCGAAGAAAATAATCCTAATCAAATGGATGATTTTCAAGAGTTAGTGGTAAATTATAAAAAAAATATTCTCGAACAAAAAATCGACTATGAAATAGCAGGGCAAAAAACCACTTCCTATTTCCGATTAATTTGTGAATTTGTGCTTTACTTAGGTTCTTTTCCGGGTTTTTTAGTGGGCTGGTTGTTCAATTATCTGCCATTCGGATTTTCAATATATATGGCTAATAAAGTGAAAGACAAACAATTCCATAGTAGTTTTAAGTTTGCAATCACTCTTTTCTTATGGCCACTATGGTTTATAATTGTAACAACTATTTTCTGGTTTATAAATAGGGATGTGTATTTAACTCTGGGCTTTTTTGTTTTAATTCCGGTTTCGGGTATTTTGGCAAGGTTTTATTGGACAAGTTTTCAGCATTTTTTGAAGAAATGGCGTTGGACAAGGCTTAAAGACAATCAAGTGACTATTTATGAGAAGATTAGAACTGTTCGGGAGCAAATTTTCGCCAAAGTAGATTCGATTACAACTTCTTTATCGCAATAAAGTTACTCAAACGAGATGAGAAAATTAAGAAATTAGTTTTTTCATTATAAAAAATAGCTCATTTCCATTCCTTGGCTTAATGGAATTGTAGGCCATTTCCAATTTTAGAATATGGAAGAATGGCGAAAAAAGCTGGATATACTCCTCTCTACTTCCACCAAAAGGCGGACCATCAAAACGAAAGGCTGAACCAAAGAGTAAACCAATTAATTTTCCGCTGGGTTTTAGCAATTCTGAAGTCTTTGCAGCATAATCTTTTCTTTGCTCAGGATGAAGGGCTGAAAAAAAGGTTTGCTCCACAATCAGGTCATATTCAGACTTGTGAGAAAAGAAATTTTCGTTAAGCAGATTCGATTCCGGGAAATCAGGCAACCGATTTTGAAAACTGTTCAGCGCCAAATCCGAAATATCCAGCACCTTCACATTTGTAAAGCCGTTTTTCCACAAATATTCTGCTTCATATGAATTGCCCGAACCCGGAATTAAAATTTTGATGGTTTTATCCTTTAACTGATCAAAGTATTCTTTTAAGGGGGTGGAAACATAACCAATATCCCAACCAGTTTGGTTATTTTGGTATTGTTTGTTCCAATAATCAGCATTTAATTCAAACATAGCTATACTACCACATTAATAATACGATTTGGCACCACAATTACTTTTTTAGGCGGATTTCCCTGAAGCCATTTTTTTGCTTCAGGAGCCAAAAGCGCAGCTTTTTCAACATCAGCTATGTTCATATTTACGGGCAACTCAATTTTAAACCGCATTTTACCATTAAAAGAAACAGGATATTCAAAAGTGTTCTCCTTGATATATCCTTCGTTAAAAACCGGGAATTTAGCATGAATTACACTTTGGGAATTCCCCATTTTTTGCCACAATTCTTCGGCAATGTGTGGTGCAAATGACGAAATTAATATTACCAAAGGTTCAAGAATTGCTTTTTTATTGCATTTTATATCGATCAGTTGATTGGTGCAAATCATAAACTGGCTGACTGTAGTGTTGAAGGAAAAACGTTCAATGTCTTCCTGAACTTTTTTAATAGTTAAGTGAAGTATTTTCAATTCTTCTTTCGATGGCTCTTCATCATTCATATAAAAAGTTTCATTTTGATGATAAAGCTTCCAGAATTTTTTCATAAACCGAAATACACCTTCTATTCCATTAGTATCCCATGGCTTGTGATTTTCAATAGGGCCCAAAAACATTTCATACATTCGGAAAGTGTCCGCGCCATATTTTTCAATTAAATCATCCGGGTTTTGCACATTGTATTTCGATTTCGACATTTTTTCAACTTCCCAGCCGCAATGGTATTTTCCATCTTCCAAAATAAAATCGGCTGTTGAATATTCTTCGCGCCAGTTTTTAAAAGCCTCAATATCCAAAATATCGTTATGCACCATTGAAATATCAACATGCAATTTTGCGGTTTCGTAATTATTACGCAATCCGTAACTTACAAATGTATTTTTTCCGTTAATGCGGTAAACAAAACTGCTTCTTCCCTGAATTTTCCCCTGATTAATAAGTTTTTTAAAAGGTTCTTCTTTTACTGTTAAGCCTAAATCGTATAAAAACATACTCCAAAAACGGGCATACAATAAATGGCCGGTTGCATGTTCATCTCCACCCATGTATAAATCAACGTTTTCCCAATATGCATTTGCTTCTTTTGAGAAATATTCCTGATCGTTATGCGGATCCATATACCGGTAATAATACGCACTTGAACCTGCAAAACCAGGCATAGTGCTGGTTTCTATGGGATAACCGTCTTTTGTTTTCCAGTTTTCGGCCCTTGCCAATGGAGGTTCGCCACTTTCGGTTGGTAAATATTTATCTACGGCTGGCAATTTTAATGGCAAATCTTTTTCGTTAAAAACTTCAGGAATTCCATTGTTAAAATAAACAGGAAAAGGTTCGCCCCAGTAACGCTGGCGACTAAAAATGGCATCGCGCAAACGGTAATTGATGGTTCCGTAACCGATATTCATCTCCTTTAATCGATCTATTGTAGCACTAATGGCTTCTTTTACTTCTATGCCATTAATAAAACCGGAATTAATCATAATTCCATCTTTTGACTCGTAAGATTCTTCCCAATCTTCTATAGCTTTTATCGGTTCTCCTTTTTGGGTGACTACCTGAATAATTGGCAAATGAAAATGACGGGCAAAAGCAAAATCACGGCTGTCGTGACCCGGAACTGCCATAATTGCACCGGTTCCGTATCCACTAAGCACATAGTCTGCTGTCCAGATTGGAATTTCCTGTCCGTTTAAAGGATTTATTCCGTAAGCCCCGGTAAATTTTCCGCTGATGTTTTTTACTTCTGCCATTCTTTCACGCTCCGAACGGTTTTTTGCCCAGAAAACGTATTCATCAACTTCTGCCTTTTGTTCAGCCGAAGTAATCATTTCCAAATATTCATGTTCAGGAGCAATAACCATAAAAGTGGCACCAAAAAGCGTGTCGGGGCGAGTGGTAAAAATCTCCAAAACCCTATCAAATCCTTTTATTTTAAAATTTACTAAGGCACCTTCTGAACGGCCAATCCAATTTCTTTGGGTTTCTTTTAAAGAATCCGACCATTCCAGATTATTTAAGCCGTCCAATAAGCGCTGTGCATAAGCTGAAATTCGCAACGACCATTGTTTCATCATCCTTTTTTCAACCGGATGACCGCCACGTTCCGAAAACCCATCTTTAACTTCATCGTTTGCCAAAACGGTTCCTAAAGCCGGACACCAATTTACGCTTATATCAGCCAGATAGGCCAAACGATATGCCATTAAAATTTCTTGTTTTTCATTTTTAGCAAAAGCATTCCATGCAGAAGCAGTGAATTCTGTATCGCAGCTATGACTTGCTGCTACATTTTGGTTTCCTTCCTTTTGGAAAGCCGTAATGAGTTCGCTTATGTTTTTGGCTTTATTTGTTTTTTTATCAAACCAGGAGTTAAATAATTGAATAAAAGTCCATTGCGTCCATTTGTAATAGTTCGGATCGGAAGTTCTGACTTCTCTGTCCCAATCAAAAGAAAAACCAATCCGGTCGAGTTGCTGACGATAGCGTAAAATATTCTTTTCGGTTGTTATGGCTGGATGAGTGCCTGTTTCTATGGCATATTGCTCAGCCGGAAGTCCATAGGCATCATATCCCATTGGATGCAGCACATTAAACCCTTTGTTTCTTTTGTAGCGCGAATAAATATCAGATGCAATATAACCTAGCGGATGACCTACATGTAATCCAGCGCCCGAAGGGTATGGAAACATATCCAATACATAAAACTTAGGTTTTGAATAGTCTATATCAGTTTTAAACGTTTTATTATCAGCCCAATACGATTGCCATTTTTTTTCAATCTCGTTGTAATTATATTCCATTTTCTGTTATTTTTCCTTCAAATTTGAAGCTGCGAAAATAGTAATATTCAAGGAAATAAATGATAATTTATGTTTTGCTTTAGCTGATTGAGGTAGAAAACCAAGCTTTTTTGGAAATATGCCATAATTCTTTAATGCCGATTTGTTTCAGTATGTTCAAAGCTTCATAATAATAAGCAGATAATTCATCCGGATGGTGAGCATCGGTATTTAACATAAGCGGAATTCCTAGTTTATTGGCCTCCAAAATTTCCGGTATTCCGGGAAAAAATTCATCATAACGACCTTTGTAAATGCCTCTTGTATTAATTTCCATAACTGTCTGGGTTTCTTTAATCAGATGCAAGCTTTCATGGATTAGATTGCTGTACCACTTGTCTTCACGATTAAAAAAACGATTCTTATTGTGCATTTTTATTTTATCGAAATGGCCTAATATCTCAGGCTTTTGTTCGGTGAGCATTTGGTTGGTTTGATAATAAAATGCCTTAAGCCCGGCGCGGATATCGCCGCCAAAAATCGTCCTTAAACCATTGTCCCAAGGTTCCTGACTTCCTCCATCAATATACCATAATTCCTTTGAAAGGGGATGCGCAACTAAATGAACCGAACCAATGAGATAGTCGAGATTGCATTTGCTTCTGAAGTATGAAAACGGATGCGAAAAACCTGGAATATAATCGACTTCAAGTGCAAGAAACAACTCGATTTGATTGCTATATTTGGTTTTAAGGAAATTTATATCATTGCAATAATTGTCCAGATTTTCAGCTGAAATTGAAAATTCATTCTCAAAAAGAACAGGTGCATGGCTCGAAAATCCGAGTGCTTTAAAGTTAAGTTCAACAGCTTTTTTGACATAAGCTTCCGGAGCTTCCTTGCCATCGCAATAATGGCTGTGGGTGTGATAATTTGCTATTCTAGTATTCATTCGGCAAAATTATTAATTCTTTGCGATTGGATATAATAAATGAACTTGGCGTTCAACAATAAATTGAAAGACAATTCATTGTTCTGATTAATATAAACAACCTAAGAAATTAAAACAGAATAAGTTTATTTATGATATAAAAGATAGGGCATTTGATTATCTTATATCCCGACAAATCCTTTTTAAACAAAATGTTCACCCTTTTCGGTTTTAACGTCGGTTACAAATTGCCTGATATTTTGTTCGTCTTGTTTCTTGCAGATTAACAATATATTATAATCATCAACAACTATATAATCTTCAAGTCCTTGCAATACTACCAAACGGTCTCCGCTTACATTAATTATGCAGTTTTTTGTATCGTAGGTTAATACATTTTTACCAACAATTGTGTTTTGTGCTTCATCCTTTTTTCGAATGGCATACAATGAGCCCCAGGTACCCAAATCGGACCAGCCAAAATCTGAAGAAAGAACGTATACATTTTCAGCTTTTTCCATAATTCCAAAATCGATGGAAATATTGCGACATAAGGAATATGCATTATTAATAAATTTATCCTCCTTATTCGAATTATACAAACCTATTCCGGCTTTAAAAATATCGTCCACTTCCGGCAAATGGGTTTCAAAAGCTTTTTGAATTGTTTTAAGCGACCATACAAAAATACCGGCATTCCATAAAAAGTCGCCGCTTTCAAGGAACTTTTCAGCAATTTTTAATTCCGGTTTTTCTGTAAATGTTTTCACTTTTTTAATTCTTTCATCACGTGTATCTTTCAGTTTTTGATCAAATTGAATGTATCCATAACCTGTATCAGGCCGGTTAGGCTTTATGCCCAAAGTTATCAGCCATTCATTTTCAGATGCAGCTTGCAATGCCGATTTTATGACATCTGTAAAAATTTCATCTTTTAAAATGATGTGATCTGAGGGAGCCACAACAATTACAGCATTCGGGTTCTTCGAAAGAATTTTATAATTTGCATAGGCAATACAGGGAGCAGTATTTCTCCTGGCTGGTTCGCACAAAATCTGATCATAACTCAGGCTTGAAACTTGAGTTTTAACCTGTTCCTTATAAATTTCGTTGGTTACAATATAAATATTTTCTATAGGGCAAATTTTCAAAAATCGGGTAACGGTTTGTTGTATTAAAGTTTCGCCGGTTCCTAATATATCAATAAATTGTTTTGGTTTTGAAGTTCGGCTCATTGGCCAAAAACGTGCACCAATGCCACCGGCCATGATTACACAATAATAGTTCTTGTTCATCTCGTTTGGTTTAATCTCTCAAAAATAGTTCGTTTTATTAAGAAATCAAAACTTAAATTTTTTACTTTTCAGGCATTCCGGATAAGAAAAAGCCAAATTATTTCTGCCCTTTTGTCAGTCAATCATCAAAAAAACTTAATGGCATAAATATTGAGTTACGCCTAGCATCGACAAAAAAATAATTGATTAAAAATAAATTTAAAGAATAAAATGGGAAAAATAATAGGTATAGACTTAGGAACTACCAACTCATGCGTTGCCGTTATGGAAGGGAATGAGCCTGTAGTTATCCAAAACAGTGAAGGAAGAAGAACTACTCCCTCAATTGTTGCATTTACAGAAAACAACGAAAGAAAAGTAGGCGATCCTGCAAAACGTCAAGCAATTACAAATCCGACACAAACCATATTTTCTGTAAAAAGATTTATGGGCGAAACCTACGATCGTACACAAAAAGAAATTGCTCGTGTTCCTTTTAAAGTAGTAAAAGGTGATAATAATACACCACGTATTTCGATTGGTGACAGAAATTATACCCCACAGGAAATATCAGCAATGATTTTGCAAAAAATGAAAAAGACAGCCGAAGATTTTCTGGGACAAACTGTTACAGATGCTGTTATTACAGTTCCGGCTTATTTTAGTGATTCGCAAAGACAGGCAACCAAAGAAGCCGGAGAAATTGCCGGATTAAACGTAAAAAGAATTATAAACGAACCAACAGCAGCGGCTTTGGCTTATGGTTTAGATAAGAAAATGGACGATCAAAAGATTGCCGTATACGATTTAGGAGGTGGTACTTTTGATATTTCAATTCTGGAATTGGGCGATGGTGTTTTTGAGGTTAAATCGACCAATGGAGATACCCATTTAGGAGGTGATGATTTTGACCACGTTATCATAGATTGGCTGGCTCAGGAATTTAAGAACGACGAAGGTGTTGACTTAACTAAAGATCCTATGGCTTTACAAAGATTGAAAGAGGCCGCCGAAAAAGCTAAAATTGAATTGTCCTCGTCGAACGAAACAGAAATCAATTTGCCTTATATCATGCCGGTTGATGGGATACCAAAGCACCTTGTTCGCAAACTTAGCCGTGCAAAATTCGATCAATTAACCCATGAATTGGTTCAACGTACAATTGAACCCTGTAGAATGGCTCTTAAAGATGCCGGATTAACTGCTAAAGATATCAATGAGGTTATCCTTGTAGGTGGTTCAACACGTATCCCTGCTATTCAGGAAGTTGTTAAAAACTTTTTCGGAAAAGAACCTTCAAAAGGAGTTAATCCCGACGAAGTAGTTGCTGTTGGAGCTGCCATTCAGGGTGGCGTATTGAGCGGTGATGTAAAAGATGTTCTGTTGCTAGATGTTACTCCATTATCAATGGGTATTGAAACGCTTGGTGGTGTAATGACCAAGATGATAGAATCGAATACAACCATACCGGTAAAGAAATCAGAAACATTCTCAACAGCAGCTGATAATCAGCCCTCAGTAGAGATTCATATCTTGCAGGGCGAACGCCCAATGGCGGCTCAGAATAAAAGTTTAGGCCGTTTCCATTTGGATGGTGTTCCACCGGCTCCACGTGGCGTTCCACAAATTGAAGTAACATTTGATATCGATGCCAATGGTATTTTGCATGTTGCAGCTAAAGATAAAGGTACAGGCAAGGAGCAAAGTATCCGTATTGAAGCATCTTCCGGCTTAAGCGATGAAGAAATCAAAAAAATGAAAGCTGAAGCTGAGGCAAATGCTGAATCGGATAGAAAAATGAAAGAAGAAATTGATAAATTAAATCAAGCGGATGCTTTGGTTTTTCAAACTGAAAAGCAATTGAAGGAATATGGCGATAAAGTTCCTGCTGATAAAAAAGAAGCGATTCAGAAAGCAGCCGCCGATTTAAAAGAAGCTCATCAAAAAAGAGATTTAGCAGCTGTTGATGCTCACATGGCTACTTTAAATCAGTTGTGGCAGGAAGCAAGCCAGCATATGTATCAAGACACACAAGCCCAAGACAGTGCTCAACCCGGCTCAAATGGCAGTCCAAAACAAGATGCCGGTGCTGATGGTGAAGTTACAGATGTTGATTTTGAAGAAGTTAAGTAACAAACAAATTAGAATCTATAAAAAACCTCAACCTTCTGTTGGGGTTTTTTATTTTTAAGGAAAAAGATTTCGCTGTTTGAGAAAGGCACAAGAAATTGTTCTTTAGCTTAATTATATTATTTTACAATAAGGAGCTAATGAACAATAATTTTTCTTTGTCGAGAATTATTAATTTTCCCGGTTCCAGTTGAATAATACCTTCGGTTTGAAAATTTTTCCATATTCCGGAGGCGGTATCCGCAGGCACACCGGTAAGATTTGCTATATCTTCTATAGTAAAATTAAAGTCAAAAGTATCAGATTTATATACCCTTTGTGATAAACAGAGTAAAACATCGGCAATTTTTGCGTTAGACGATTTAAGTTTTAAGCTAAAAATACGATCGATATTCACACTCTGATGTTCAATGATAATATTGAGCAGTTGAAATACGAATGATGCATTTTGTAGTGCAATATTTTTAATTGTTTTAAGATCGAACATACATGTAGAAACTTCTTCCAGTGCCGACAAATTGCAATGATAAACATTTGCTTCGGCAAGAGCCTGAATACCGAGAAGGCTTTTCGGGGGATGCATGCAAATGGTTTGTTTGGTGTTGCCATATTCGAAATAGCTTTTAGTTATTCCTTTTTGAATAAACACCAATTGATTGGCCAGAGACCCTTGTTTTATTATTAATTCATTTTTCTTAAAAAAAACTTCAGTTCTATTTCTGCTTAGCAACTCTTTTTCATCTTCTGAAAAAGTGGAATCTTGAAAAAGGTTCAAAAAATTTTGAAAGCATTCTTCTGTCAAATAAGGTTTTGCCATAATGAATAGATTTAATTTTTTTAAAATGATCACCCGAATTTACTAATTTTTTCCAGCGTTTCGGGTTTTATAATTGTAATTTCTTTTCCTTTTAGTTTAATTATACCTTCTTTTTCAAATTGATTAAGCTGTTTACTAACACTTTCGCGGCTACTGCCTATCAAAAAAGAAATCTCATTTCTACTTAAATGCATAAGAAAACGATTGCTCATATAAATGTTTTTCGAAAAATAGAGCAGTGCATCGGCAAGTTTGCCGTAAATTTTTTTAAAATGCAGATTTGTAAACCGATGATAATTATTAAGACTATCGCTGCACACGGATTGTAAAATGTGATAGCCGAAATTTCCATTTTCCTGTATAAAAGCTTTAAATACGGCTATATCTATATTACATACTTTTACGTCGGTAAGAGCTGTATACGAAAAATGATTTATCCTGTCGCCGAATAAGGAGGCCAATCCCAAATACGACTTTTCTTTGACTATCTGTAGAATATATTCTTCAGAATGACCTTTGCCAATTTTAAACTCTTTAACAAGGCCCGACTTAAGGTAAATAATGTTTGATGAAAAAGTGCCTTCTTTTAAAATAAGTTCACCTGCTTTGTAAGAGTTCCCATGACCAGATGAAATTTGTTGCCCTAATTCATCCCGGTTTAGATTTAATGCAGCACAGGATATTTCCTTACAATTGATACAATTTAGTTCGCCCATATTCCATTATTCATTAAAGAAATTGATGTTCAAAATCAATGAGAAAAATGAGTTATCTCATGCTTTTTTCGAATAACAATCACAAGCATTTGCGTCGAATAGCCTCAATTTCATTATAAATTTACAATATAAAAGTTTCTGAATTCAGAAGCCTAATTAGTTTAAAAAAAGCGGTCATGAAAAAATTTTTGTTTTCACTCTCATTTCTATCGTTGGTCTTCTTTATTGATTACATCTTGATAGTACTCATTGCATGCGCTTCTAATATTTGCGGTGCGGACTGTCAATTTTTTCAAGGTCCTTTTAAAATTATAGGATTTGTAATTGTTGGCTTGTCTGCAGTAGCATCTATTGTTTTGCTTCGTTTAATATTGCCTAAGTGCACTTGTTAACATTCTCATTATAGGCATGTTATTAGATCAATCTTTAATAAATAAAAAAGATGGGGGATTTAACAACCCCCTTCTTCAATGTCGTTTTTTACTTTTTCGACCGGAATAATAATTTCCGGTTTTTTTACTGTAATTTTTGGTTTAGGTATCGGAATGGATGCTTTTTTTATTTCAGCGGCAAAGTCGGCAAGTGGTTCTTCAGTAAAATACGAAACTTCAGCAATGCCTGCTTTTACTTCTAAATATGCCTTATATCCACCCATTAGTATTTTAATATTATCATATCCCATTTGATATAAAACCATCCAGATTCCATTAGCTTCTTCCTGATTATTTGCATAGAGAATAATTTGTGTTGAATCTTTAACAAAATCTTTAATTTGTTTTAAGTTGGCTTTTTCGAACAAATGAGTGCCCGGAATATTTATAGCACCGTCAATATTCCCTTTTTGAAACTCAAAGGGATTTCTTATATCAATAAAAACAAAATCATTTTCTGATAACAGAATCGATTCAACATTTTCCGGATATACTTCGTAAGCTAAACTTTCAATATGTGCTATCATTTGATACGTATTTCTGCTCAGACTATTATCAGGTTTTTGAATACTCAAAAATCCGATGAACAATATGGCCAGATATCCAATTACAGAAACAGATAATTTTTTTGTTCTAGTTAACTCTTTCATTTGTATACTTTTTTGTTGTTTGTTTATGTTTTTAACAACCTTCTTCTTCAACCGCTTCTTTTTCTTTCTTAACAGCTTTAATTAGTGGAACTGATTCGGCTTTAGGCTGTTCTTGCTCTTCGGGTACTAATACCGGAACGGGCATACCAAAAAAAGCAGCTACACTTTTTCTGAACAAATACAATTCATTATCCAGCTCTGATGATGTCTCAGAGGGTGGTGTTGCCTGAATAATGGTTTTATACCAATTGTTCAAGCCTCCTTTTAATACATAAGCATTTAGTATATTATGCTGAAGTGCAATTGTTCGGGCTTGATCGGCAGTTAAATCGCCATTTGAATAAAATACAATATCCCGATGGGGGAAATTTAATTTGCCTGTATTGGTAGCATCAGGGATGTCCTTTAACGCAATATGAATTGCATTTGGTAATGCGTACATTTCAAAATCTTCGACAGTTCTTACATCAATCAGAACCAATTTAGGATCTTTTGTAAGCATACGCTCAGCGGCCTCGTCGATGGTGATAAATCGGGTTGGGTCGTTAATCTGCTGCAAAAGTAGCTCAGGGTTTACACCGTAATGGGTTTTATATTTCGGAAGAAATAATAAACCAACTGCAATTGCAATAAAAACCAACATTAAAACAAAATATTTTTTAGTCATGATTATCTGATTTAATATTTTAATGATTCTCTGCGGCGACGAATAAGTGTCGCTAAATAAAACAGTGCCAACACAATAAGTGTTACAAGGAATGCATATACATAAGGACTAATATTTAACACCTCAGTAATGGTAAGCGAGCCTATATGGCCTGAAAGATAAAGTGATTCTAAAGCGGGAAAGGCCAGTATAAACAAGAGAATACCAAGCAGAGTGCTACCAATAAAAATCCAACCATCAATTTTACCAATTGCCGCACTAAGCATGCTGGTACCGGGGCAAAAACCAGAGGCAACAAAACCTATACCCATAAGCACACTTCCAAGTATAGTTGGCCATATATAGGTTTGGGGAACCTGAAAACTAAAAAAGTCGATCCATCCAAAAAAGTCCATATAAAGTAAACCAATCAGGCTGGTGATTCCCGCCATGAGAAAAACACGTAATGCAGTAAAATCGTAACCGTAAAATGTGCCGGCTACTTTCCTTGAAGACGAAAAACCGCTGGATTCGAGTACAAAACCTATTCCCATACCAATTCCAACAGCAGCAACACTGCTCCATTCGCTATTAATCAATCCACTAGAAATAAAAGATTCCATAGTTTATAAATTTTTAAATCCAAAGTTTACGGAAAAAGTAAGCTGCCAATAAAGCAGAACCAAATACAGTAAACATACTAATTAAACCACCCACAGAAAGAACTATAAATCCGCTAAAAGTACTGCTACTTATACAGCCTCTTGCAAATTGAGATCCAATACCAAAAAGTAAACCACCAACAATTATCCAGGTAATTCTTGTTTTATTTGAAATTTTAGGAGAATGTTGTAATCGAAGTGAAACCCGATTATTTAAGATTCCGGAAAGGAAGGCACCTGCAAAAACGCCCAAAACCTGAAAAATAATCCAGGAATGTTGACTATCTTTCTTTTGAGCATTGTTTTTCTGAATAAAGGATGCATTTTCGGCGTAAGCAGGAGCAGTAACTTCAATACCAGTAACAACAGTATCTTTGATTGCTTCGCCTGCGCCTATACTTCTTCCTGAAATATATACGGCAAAAATGATAATTATTCCAAGAAGGAATCCTCCAAAATAAGGATTCCAGTATAAATGTTTTGTTTCAACAATAAATAGATTCATAAGATCAATTTTCTAAATTAATAAAGATAACGGGTTATCTGGCCTGCTTCAACCATCACAAAACGGAAAACCAGGCCGCCAATCAATACCAAAATTACTGGAACAGCAACGGGAACTTTAAATCCGTAGATTTCCAGAATTTCTAGTAAGGCCGGGAAAATTAATCCGAAAATAACCACAAATACCCAAAAGATTACGGTGAACTCACCACCCAAAAGCAATGAAGCCGCTTCGAGCTGAACGCTTGGTCCGGCCTGAAATCCCATGAACATATGAATGATTATAAATAATTCGATTGCGATTAAAACCAGATCGATTCTACTAAAAACATGTCGCTCATGATCGCTTTTTGACAACCATATTATGAGTGCCGCAGCAGTTGAGAGCCCGGAAACCAGGAATAGTGGCCCTAAAATAGAGTTATTCCATAAAGGCCTGGCGTTAAATGCCGAGAGTAAAATACCCGTATATATTCCTAGAATAATGGCTAATGGTAAAATGATCCAGGCAAAAAGTTTTCTGTTTCTAGCAAACCAATCCATTATATCATCCAGGAATTTAAATGGCCAAACCCATTTTGGGAAAAGTTCTTTTAAATAAGATGCAATCCAAAAAAAAGATAGTGGTGTAACTAACATTAAAACCCAGGCTCCCCAAGACATTGGAGATTCCAATCGGATGGTTGTATATAAACGCCAGAAATAAAACTTATTGGCTAAATCGTAAAAAAGTGCAGCTAACCCCAAAACCAAGGCAAAAGGTACAAAAAAGGGCGCCCATTTTACGGCTGCCGGCATTTCATTTTCTTTTCCACGTATGGTATAATAGGATGCAAAGAATAATAAACCGGCTGCTAAACCACCCAAAAATAGATAGACCGGAATTGGCCAATGCCATGCATGGAGTTGTGGATCCACATTAGGGATATTTCTTCCACTTGCAAAAAGTACTTCTTTCATATTGTTTTCTATTATATGAGGTAAAAAATTTGGGGTTTCGTTCCGGCTTCAGGTGCTAAATCCTTAAACTTTCTATTTTTTAGCACGAGCGATATTTCACTTTTTGGATTGTCTAAATCTCCAAAATAGATACAATGCGTTGGGCAAACTGCCGAACACGCAGTTGTCTTTCTATAGTCGCGCATATGATGACAAAAAGTACATTTGTCAACATGACCCAACGGATGTGTATAACGGGCATCGTAAGGACAAGATTCAATGCAGGCGCTGCAACCGATACACTTATCAGCTGTAACAAGAACAATTCCGCCGTCAACGATGTGGCTTGCAGCTGTTGGGCAGCATCTTACACAAGGTGCATTTTCGCAATGATTACACCTTTCGGAACGAAATTCAAGTTCAACTTTTGGATAAGTTCCGTCAATAGTTTCGGTAATCCAGTCCCGGCAATAGCCAAAAGGCACGTTATTTTCAGTTTGGCAAGCTACCACGCAATCGCCACAACCAACACATTTTAAAGTATCAATCGCCATTCCGTATCTCATGATCTTACCTCCATATTTTCTTTTTTAATAAATGTCACAAAATTTTCGCGCATGCCTGTACCACCCATAATAGGGTCGGTTTTAACATTTGTAATTAGTTCAGTATCACATGCACCTTTTCCATAAGCGCGTGTAAGTTTTTTATTGATATGTCCGAATCCGTGAATCATATAAACAGCATCCCAGCGAATTCTTTCTGTAACTCTGACTTTTATAGGAAAAGAACTGATTATGCCATCCTGATTTTTTAAATAGACTTCCTCACCATTAGCTAATCCCCAGATATCTGCAACTTTTGGATTTACCCAAACCGAATTTTCTTTCATCAAATCACTAAGATGTGGATTATTAGAGGTGCGGCTGAAAGTGTGCATTGGAGCGCGGCCATAAATTAATCGGTAAAAACCTTCTTCGGGTTCAGCGTGAGCAGTATATTGCGGTAAGGGATCGAAACCTGCTTGCTCGAGTTGTGTTGAATACAATTCAATTTTTCCCGAATTTGTTGCAAATTTAAATGATTCGTTATTATCGAAATAAAGTGAACCCGACTTTCTGGGATATACTTTTACGCCCAAATGTTCCATTTCTTCTAAAGATGTGCCAATCTGTTTTAGTTGCCAATCAACAACTTCGCTATAATCATCGTATTCAAAATAAGATTCCAGACCAAGTTTTTCACCAAGTTTTTTGGCAATCCACCATGAGGGTTTTGAATCGTATTTAGGTGAAACAGTAGGCATACGTAAAGCAACGGAAGGTTCACGGTTAGTAGCAGTTCTTAATTCGTCAAAACGCTCAAGATAAGTACATTCAGGAAGTACAACATCTGCGTATCCTGTAATATCCATAGGCATTGTATCTACTACAACCAAGAAATCGAGCGAATCAATTGCTTTTTCAATTAAATCTTTGTTGGGGATAGCTTTAACTAAATTTGTTCCTGCTACCAACCATGCTTTTACTTTATGTTTAGTGTTTTCTTCCGGAATACTTGCTCTTATAATTTCTTGAGTTAAGCCCATTCCTGCAAGGTTGTGACCGTTTAGTAGGTCTTTCCAGTTCCAATTTGTTTTTGGATAGTCCGGGCTGGGATAGGATGGGATTTTTAAGGTTTCTTTCAAATAAAAACCACCGCGTTTTCCCCAAGAACCTAATAGTCCGTTCAAAATGGCAATAGCTCTTTCCCTTTGAGTATCATCACCATACCATGTTACGTGGCGACCCGGGTGAACAATAACCGCCGGAGCAGCATTTGCCATTTCGCGGGCTGTTTCTCGAATTTGTTTTGGCGAAATATGTGTTATGCTGTAAGCCCATTCAGGACTGTTTTCTTTCACATGTTTTTTTAGTTGATCATATCCGAATGTAAATTTCTTTATATATTCCTGGTCAATCAAATCTTCATAAATGAGTACATGAATCCAAGCTAATAGCAAGGCTATATCGGTTGAAGGTTTTATAGGCAACCAGTATTTTGATTTGGATGCGGCTGTGGAAAGTCGGGGATCGACTGTGATAATACAGGCTCCGTTATCAATGGCTTCAGCCATTTCTTGAACTTGGGTATTGTGCATATTTTCTCCAATATGCGAACCAATGAGTACCAAACATTTAGTATCTCTTATATCTGTAGGCTCGGGCGAGCCTATCCATGAGCCGAATGTTGCTGCAAATGCAGCTTCTCTTGGGCCGCGGCATTGTGCATAAGCGGGCTCTCCAACCGTTTGGGAACCAAAGGCTTCTAATAAGTGTTCAAAATGTTTACCGGGTGAACCATGTTTTAAAAGTGCAATACTTTCTGCACCATATTGTTGTTTTACTTCTTTGAATTTTGATGCTATTAAATCCAAGGCTTCATCCCAGGTAGCTTCTTTGTAAACTTGTTTTCCATCAATTTCAACCCGGATTAATGGAGTTTTTAATCGATCTTCATCCTGATACATACCTATACCGCCAGTACCACGAGGGCAAAGCCGGCCATAGCAATGAGGATCTTCATCGTTACCAATA
>JAZDJM010000434.1:0-2598 GCA_043804305.1 Bacteroidota bacterium | reverse complement strand
GTGCTTTTTTTGATTTTTTTGACGGTTTAGCGGCACGTTTACTGAATGTTAAATCGGATATGGGCAAGGAAATGGACTCATTGGCCGATATTGTTACCTTTGGAGTTGCTCCAGGATTTATCGTGTATCAACTGATGAATCAAAGCGTTAATCTTCCCGATTTTAGTTGGTTCAATTTCAAAATAGCACCGTTTCTGGCTTTTATTTTACCGGTTTTTTCGGCATTTCGTCTGGCAAAATTCAATATAGATACCCGCCAAACCACAAGTTTTATTGGATTACCAACACCGGCAAGTGCATTATTTTTCGCCTCACTTCCCTTTATTTTAAGTGCAACATATTCGGTAAACAGCGTGATGCTTCAAAATATTATCGCCAATTATTATATACTTTTAGGTTTAATCGTACTGATTAGTGTATTAATGGTAAGCGAATTACCTTTGTTTTCGCTCAAATTTTCGAGCTTAAAACTGAGCGAAAATAAATTCAGGTATTTTTTTCTGGGCATTTCGCTTGTTTCGCTAGTATTTTTGCAAATAGCTGCATTTCCCCTAATTATTAGTTTTTATATTGTATTATCGATAATCGAAAACAGATAAACCCTTAACTTACAAATTCCAGTTAAATCCAAAGATTATAAAGTGCTGAGCAAAAGTATACAGGCTTTCTGTGGTTTGCCAATCGGTTACTGAAGTTGAAGATCCTTGTCCGAAACCGCCTCCTCCCGGAGTAGTGGTTGTTATCAGGCTATTGGTTTTCATCACGCTTTCTTTTTGTGTCAGTTGATACCGCAACGAGAGACTAACTCCGTTTTTAAATGCATAATGAACAACAGCGTCTGCCTTATATTTAGTTTTATCGGGTAAATTATAAACAATTGCTCCAAAGTTTTCGTGAGTCCGTTGAAGATTGCCGTAAGTAAAAGCAAGCTCCGTCCAGGCGTTTTTTGAGAAAGTAAAACCGCTAGTTATTTTATAAATGGAGCGTTGGGTATTATCTTCAAAAAATAATCGAAATTCAGGGGCAAAATACAAGCTGTAATTGCCTTTAGGTAAAAAACTGATTTTCGTACTGATTTGCTGCTGTTTTAGTTGGTTTAATGCAGAATAACTTACAGAAGCCGACAAATCAAGCAGTCCGCTTCGCTTAAAAAAGCCAAACCCAGCCAACTGATCATTCTCTGTAAACTGGCTGAATTGTTCATTAAAATTTATGTTAATGTTAGATCCCAATGTATAGCTTGCGGTATCGTAATCAACATAGGTATAGGCCAAAGCAGTGTTTACATTGTGAAAAAAAGGAATTAGAATAAGGTTATTTTTGGTATGAATATTAACCGCAGCATACAGGTCGCTTTGCTTTACTTTTAAATCTTCAGTTTTAGCTTCTTCATTTTTAATCTTATATTGGTGAACAGATTCTACACCAAGTCCGGTATACGCAAAACTCAAACTGGCTGAATTGGATAGATTGAACATTAAATTTGCATTGGTATACGTTTGTGATTTTCTGGTAAATATTTCTGAGAAATAATTTTCGCTTAAGCCGGGAAAATAAATTTCTGAATTATCATAACTTGCAAGTGCATAACCTGTTTCAAAATAAATATTTCCGAATACCGGAAGACTTTCGTGTGAAATCTTTTTTCTCAGAGCAATCGGCAGATCATCATAAAATAGTTTAGCTGTATTTTTCATCCCGCCATATAAATAAGCATAATATAAATATTCTAGTGCAATCGGATCGTTTGGAACAAACTCAAGTGCTTTTTTATAATTGGTTATAGCCAGCCTAAAGTTAGCCATTTCGGCATAAGCTATTCCCATTCTTAACCTTAAATAATAGAAATCTATTTCCGATTCAATGGCTGTTTTTCCGGTAGAAATAATTCCTTGCCAATCAGATTTTAAATACTGATTGTAGGTAATTTCATTGTAATGTGCTTTTAAATCAACTTCCTGAGAAATCAATGTACTTAGCGGGAAAAGTAAAAATGCAATAATTAAGGTGATTAGTTTTTTCATTTTCAAAATAGTTTGTTCTAATATGTTGAACACAAATGTATAATAAAATCTGAATTTCTATCCATTCATTTTAGAAAATGAAATTATATATGAAAATGGCCTTATGCTTTAGGTTGATAATTTATCCAGTTTTAAACTATAAAACAAGAGTAAGATTTAACAAGCAAAGTATAAGGCCACAAAATTTGAGCAATATTAAAACTACACTTTATTCTGTTTTTTTGCCGAGAATGTGCATGTCATTAACGTATATTTCAGTGGTATAGCGCTTTATTCCGTCTTTATCGTCATAATTTCCATAAACCAACTTGCCCGAAATTAAAACTTCACTTCCCTTTTTAAGGTATTTCTCTGCAAAAGTAGCACTCGAATTCCAGGCTGTAATCTTGTGCCATTGTGTATCGCTTACTTTTTTACCTTCTTTGTCGGTATAGTTATCAGATGTGGCTAAAGAAAAGCGGGCAACTTTAGTGTTTGAATTCAATTCTTTAACTTCCGGATCGGCGCCCAAATGGCCAATTAATTGTACTTGATTTTTTAAGTTTTTCATGATGCTAAATGTTTAATATTAGAT
>JAZDJM010000433.1:0-2684 GCA_043804305.1 Bacteroidota bacterium | reverse complement strand
TCAAAAAAAATACGCATCCCAAATCATTAGCAATGCATTGATCGAAGAGAAAATTCTGAAAATTATTAAGCTTGCCTCCATCGATTTAAAACTTTTAATTCAGCAAAATAAGCAAACCGAAGTAACTGCCAAACAAGATACCATTCGACATATTCTCAATTCGTTTTATTCCGAAAATACAGGAGGCGGGTATAATTATCCTGAAATTACTGATATTCAGTTGTTATTGAAAAACGGCAATAGAGAATGATTTAATTGTATCGATATTTAAAATAGAATCATCACTCATCTTGTTCTTATTTGATTGCTTAAATCAAGCCGGCTAATTCGTTTTTGATGCGCTGGAAATATTTTTCGCCACCAAATCAGGAAAACTCAATCCGCCAGATGGCCGACACCAAAATTGAATTATTAAAACCATAGAGTACTGATAGCTATTCGTCTAATTTTTTTGTCAATCTTAGTCACATTAAAAAAAATTGATGACCCAAATCCTGAAAGTCAATCTCAAATAATTAAATATCAAAACTTTATTAATAAAATTAAAACCTTAATAGCCTAAATTATTTTTTTGTGCTATTTGGTGTTTTGGAGCTTTAGTGGCAGTTTAAATCTTTGCAAATATTGGATACCAAATCTATTAGCACATTAAATAGTGAAAAAGCCATCAAGCCATCAATCTTTAATTCCATTTTAAAGCGATGGTTTTTAACGAGCTAAAATTTTGTACTTTTGCGCAAAATTTTTCCAGATGTTAGATAAATTGGCCGGAATAAAAAGGCGATTCGAAGAAATAGGTGAGCAAATGACTGATCCTGAAATTATTGCAGACATGAAGAAATTTGTCCAGTTGAATAAAGATTACAGAGAGCTTGAGCCACTGGCCGAAGCTCATGATGTCTATAAAAATATCATAGAAAACATAAACTCTTCTAAAGAAATCCTGAAAAACGAAAAAGATGAGGAATTCAGGGAAATGGCCCGCGAAGAATTGAATGATTTAGTGGAGCGAAAAGATGCATTGGAAGAAGAAATCAGAACACTGCTTATTCCGAAAGATCCGCAGGATGCCAAAAACTCCATACTTGAAATCAGGGCAGGAACCGGCGGCGATGAAGCCAGTATTTTTGCCGGCGATTTATTTCGAATGTACCAGAAATTTTGCGAAACCAAAGGATGGAAATTTGATGTGGTAGATATGACCGAAGGAACTGTAGGTGGTTTTAAAGAGGTGATTATCAACGTAAGCGGAAAAGATGTTTACGGAACATTAAAATATGAATCCGGTGTTCATCGTGTGCAAAGAGTTCCGCAAACGGAGACTCAGGGACGTGTGCATACTTCCGCAGCAACAGTTGCCGTATTGCCTGAGGCTGAGGAATTTGATATCGATTTAAATCCGGCTGATATCCGAAAAGATACCTATTGTTCTTCGGGACCGGGCGGACAAAGTGTTAATACCACTTATTCGGCCATACGGTTAACGCACGCACCTACCGGAATTGTAGTTACTTGTCAGGATGAAAAATCGCAGTTGAAAAACCTCGACAAAGCTATGAAGGTACTTCGCTCACGCATTTATGAGCTCGAATATGCCAAATATATGGATGAGATTTCGTCGAAACGTAAAACTATGGTTTCTACCGGCGATCGTTCGGCCAAAATCAGGACCTATAATTATCCGCAAGGTCGTGTAACCGATCACCGTATCAATCTGACACTCTATAATTTATCAAGCATAGTAAACGGCGATATTCAGGAAATTATCGACAAGCTTCAGGTTGCTGAAAATTACGAAAGATTGAAAGAACAGGAAGACAATCTTTAAATAAATTCCCATGAACAGACAGGAACTCATTGCGCAAATCCGTAAAAAGAAATCGTTCTTATGCATTGGTTTGGATAGTGATATAACAAAAATTCCAAGGCATTTGCTCAATAGTGAAGATCCTGTTTTTGAATTTAACAAGCAAATCATTGATGCTACTCACGATTTGGCCGTAGCTTACAAGCCGAATACCGCTTTTTACGAAAGTCGCGGTACGCTTGGATGGAAAAGCCTT
Organism: Bacteroidota bacterium; assembly: GCA_043804305.1. GTDB lineage: Bacteria > Bacteroidota > Bacteroidia > Bacteroidales > UBA12170 > UBA12170. The sequence goes on along the minus strand of JAZDJM010000433.1, from coordinate 621 downwards.
GAACGGACTATTAACTATTTAAATAAGCTTCCTGAGGCTGTTTTTACCATTGCTGATGCTAAACGGGGCGATATCGGAAACACCTCAGCTCAATATGCCAGAGCTTTTTTTGAACAGCTCAATTTTGATTCAGTAACCGTTGCGCCTTATATGGGAAAAGATTCTGTTTCTCCCTTTTTGCAATTTGATGGAAAATGGGCGATCGTGCTTGCGTTAACTTCTAATGAAGGAGCTTCTGATTTTCAATACATTGTAAATAAAGAAAATGGAAATCATCTTTTTGAAAACGTAATTGAAAACTCAAAAAATTGGGGAACAGATGAAAATCTGATGTTTGTGGTTGGAGCCACCAAAGCGGAAATGCTAAAAAATATACGGGCATTAATTCCCAATCATTTTCTTTTAGTTCCTGGAATTGGCGCTCAAGGCGGCAGTTTAGCAGAGGTTGCAAAATACGGACTGAATAAAGATATCGGACTTTTAGTTAATTCATCAAGAGGAATTATTTTTGCCTCAAACGGAAAGGGTTTTGCTGAAAAAGCAAGAGAAGAAGCTTTGAAATTGCAAATGCAAATGGCGGGGCTAATTTGATAATGTGCTAATGTGCTAATGTGCTAATGT